>CAYPNZ010000069.1:0-9675 GCA_964411845.1 uncultured Anaerolineaceae bacterium | reverse complement strand
ATAATGAATCGTTCCAGCCACATACCCACATTTACAATCAGGGCGATAATCCACAGCAGCAACTGGTTGGCACGCACCTTGCTGCTCCACAACACCTGCGGCACCACCGCATTGCAGAAAAGAAGCGCCCAATAAAACGGGGCATACGGTCCGGTAAAGCGGTTGGAAATCATAAAACTTTCAAATTCGTTGCCGCTATACCAACTGAAAAACATTTCCATCAAATAACTGTAAAAAACGATGGAACCGGTAACCAGCAGAATTTTTGCCATATTGTTCAAATGGCGGCGGGTGATAATTTTTTCCAGCCCGTAAAAGCGACGCAGCGGAATCATCAGCGTCAGCACCATGGCGAACCCGGAATAAATTGCGCCGTCCACAAAATACGGCGGGAACATTGTCGAGTGCCAGCCGGGAATGATACCCGTGGCAAAGTCGAGACTGACGATGGTATGCACGGAAATAACCAACGGGGTAGACAACGCCGCCAGCAACAGATACGTTTTTTGGTAGCGATGCCAGTGTCGCGCCGCCCCGCGCCATCCCAGAGCGAACAGCCCGTAAATGCGTTTGACCACAATATGCGAGGCTTTGTCGCGCAGAGTTGCCAAATCGGGCACCAAGCCGACATACCAGAACATCAGCGATACCAACCCGTAGGTGGAAATGGCAAACACGTCCCACGTTAACGGGCTGCGAAACTGGGGCCACAAACCCATCGTGTTGGGCAGCGGCATCAGCCAGTATGCAAACCATGGTCGCCCCATGTGGATGATGGGAAACGTGCCGGCGGCGGCAACGGCAAACAGGGTCATCGCTTCGGCGAAACGGTTGATGGACGTGCGCCATTCCTGCCGGAACAGCAGCAAAATTGCCGAAATGAGCGTGCCGGCGTGCCCGATACCAATCCACCACACAAAGTTGACAATGGCAAATCCCCAGCCAACGGGGTTGTTCAGCCCCCAAATACCCACGCCTTTTACAAACAAGTAGGCAACGCTGACCAGCAATACATTCATCAGCGCAAAAGCAATGCCAAAACCGACCAGCCAGCCGCGCGGCGTATTTTTCGCCAGCACAATTTCGGCGATTTTGCGGGTGACGGAACGGTAATCTTGCCCCGGCGCGATGACCGGTTCGGCGAGTTGGATTTTCACGGAATCTTTTAACGGTTGCGTTCGTTGCATTACGCCAAACCCTCCAATCTCGGATTGAGATTTTTAACTTTTGCCAGATATGTGGTGCGGGGGCGAGTGTTCAACTCTTCCAGCAGGGTATAATCCAGCGGACTGGCTTTCATTTTGGCAATTTCACTGTCGGGGTCGTTCATATCGCCGAAAGTGATAGCCTGCGTGGGGCACACTGCCTGACACGCGGTGACAATTTCTCCGTCGCGGATGCTGCGCCCTTCTTTTTTGGCTTCGATGCGCGCCACGCTGATGCGTTGAGTGCAGTAGGTGCATTTTTCCATAATCCCGCGGCTGCGAACCGTCACATCGGGATTTTCCAGCATTGACAGCAGCGGCGATTGCTCGAAGTTGTTATAATCGAGGAAGTTGAAACGTCGCACTTTGTACGGGCAGTTGTTGGCGCAATACCGCGTACCCACACAACGGTTGTACACCATATCGTTTAGCCCTTCGTGCGAATGGATGGTCGCTTCAACCGGACAGACCGCTTCACACGGCGCATTTTCGCACTGCTGACAGTTCAACGGCTGCAAATAGATGTCGGGGTTATCAATATCGCCCTCATAATAGCGGTCAATGCGAATCCAGTGCATCTCGCGCCCTCTGGAAACTTGGTCTTTGCCCACCACGGGGATGTTGTTTTCGGCTTGGCAAGCGATGGTACAGGCATTGCAACCGATGCACGCCCCCAAATTGATGGTCATCCCCCATTTGTACCCGTCATACGCCACCGGCGGATACAGTGAGATGGCTTTCTCACCTTCCAGCGATTCCATTTCCTGCGCAAATTTGGGATTGGCGGCAAATTCTGCCAGCGTGCCGGCACGAGATAAATTTCTGCCTTCCATGCTCCAATGGTCTTGCACCGATGCCAGTTGGTATTTCCGTCCGGTGGGGGTAACCGACACACCGTCGGCAAACCACAGCGCATCGGTACTGCGCAACGGGTACACATTAAAACCCGTGCCGTTCCCCACACTGCCGGCTCGAACGCGCCCGTAACCCAGATGCAGCGTTACCGAGTTTTTGGCGTGTCCGGGGGTAATCCACACCGGGGCTTCAATTTTGCGCCCATTCAATTCCAATGCCACCATATCGCCATTGCTCACGCCGAGCGCTTCAGCAGTGGACGGGCTGACCAGCGCGGCGTTATCCCACGTCAGTTTGGTGAACGGACGCGGCAACTCTTGCAGCCAGCCGTTGTTTGCCCATTCGCCTTCCCAGATGCTGGGGTCGGCGCGGAAATTGATTTCCAGCGATTGGCTGTCGGTGGCGGCGGGGGCAATATTTGCCAGCGCGCCGGTATCCACCGTCACAGATTTCACAGCGGCGGCGGTGTCGGCTATCAACCCGTCGTGCAGCATGGTACGCCACGGCGCAACAAATTCCGCATCGTCTCGCCCGTCCTGCCAGTAGGCTTTCACCACATCGTGGTCGGTGCGCCCGGTTTTACCCAGTACCGCATCCAATATTTCATACACCGACCGGCTGCCGGCAAACAGCGGCGCAATCAACGGCTGGATGATGCTGGTGGTGCCGTCGAAAGCGCGGGCATCGCCCCAACTTTCCAAATAGTGCCGGGCGGGAATGTGCCAGTCGGCGTGATGGGCGGTTTCGTGGCGATACAAACTGTGAACCACCCGCAGCGGCACTTTCGACATCGCCGCCTCAAAATCCAAATCGGCGGGGGCATCAAAAACGGGATTACCGTCGAACACCAGCAGGATGTCCACCTTGCCTGCCGCCATATCGGTAACCAATTCGCGCAGCGAGTCGAGTTGCCCGCCGGGGTTGGCTTCCACCGGCTCCAAGTATTCCACCGTAGCGCCGACATTGCCCAACGCCTCGTTGATGGCGTGCGCCAGCGCGTGCACCACCGGCGGTTGATGGTCACCGGCAAGCACCACACTTTCGCCGGCGTTGGCTTTCAGGTCATCCGCCACGGCGGAAATCCACGCTTCGGGGATGTCGGCGGTGTCTCCCTGCGGCACGTTCACCCCCACCGCCGCGGCGACGGCGCGGGCATACGCTTCGATTTGCCCGGCTTTCAGCGACAAGCGATGGTCGGCGCTGCCCCCCGCCAGCGTGGGCGAACTTTCGACCACATACAGGCGGTTCATTGCCGGTTTGCCCATTGCCACACCGTGCCGCCCCGCCATAAAATCGCGGGAATAGCGCAAATTACCGGCACCCGGCGCAAAGAAATCCGCATCGAGCGACAGTACCACTTTCGCTTTTTGAAGGTGGTAGCGGGGGGCAACCGGCTCGCCGAAAGCAAGTTTGGCGCCGGCAAAAACGTTGTCTCGGTTGACGGGGTCGTATTGATGCCATTTTGCCGCGGGATATTTTTCCAGCACGGCGTTAATTTGCGCCATCAAACTGGGCGAAGTGACCGTGCGGGTGAGCAAACGCAAGCCCGCACCATCGGTTTGTGCCGCCAGCGCATTTTTCAATTCGCCGACAAACGTTTCCCAAGTGCTGATTTTCCCTTTTTTGCTGATAATCTGCGCGCGGTCGGGGTCGTAAAATGAAAGGATAGATGCTTGCGCGAAAATATTGGTGGTGCCGTTACCATCGGGATGGTCGGGGTTGCCCTCGATTTTTGTGGGACGACCTTCGTGGCTTTCAACCAATACCCCGTGGGCATACCCGCCAAACGGAAACGCGGTGGCGAAAAACAGGGGCTTGCCGCCGGGGGTCAGTATTTCGGGCTGTTCGGTGTACGGAATGATTTTTTCATCGCGCTGCGCGGGCGGCGTGCAGGCGGTTAACCCCGCCAGCGCCAGCGATGCGCCCATGACCCGCAGAAAGCCGCGGCGGCTAAATTTATCCGACCACGTTTCGGCTTCGGCGGGAAATTCATTTTCCAAAAATTCGCGGAACTCGGCGGTGTCTGCCACTTCTTCCAAACTGCGCCAGTATCGGCGACCCTGTTTGCCCGCCAGTTTCGCTCGAATTTTCGCCAAATCCAACGGTTGCTTTTCCATTACCATAGTGTCTTCACCAATCTATGCTTGAATTACCGATGACAAACCGAGCAATCGGTCAGTTGTTTCACTTGAATGTTGTATTCCGCCACCAACGTCTTCCCGACTTCCAACTGGTTGGCTGGCGGCTGCCAGTCCATATTGTAAACTTCATCCAACGGGCGGACATATTTTTCCGGCGCGCGGTGGCAATCCAAACACCACATCATGTACAGGCTTTCGCCTTTGGCGGTGAGCGCCATTTCGTCTACTTGCCCGTGGCAGGTCGAACACCCCACCCCTTTGTTGACGTGAATACTGTGGTTGAAATAGACATAATCCGCCAGATTGTTCACCCGCGTCCATTCCAACGGTTTGCCGGTTTTGTAACTGTTGCGCACCGGTTCCAACACCGGCGCATCAGTGAAAATCTGCGAGTGACAGGTCATACAGGTTTTCACCGGGGGGATGCCGGCAAATGCCGCTTCATCCACCGAGGTGTGGCAGTAGAGGCATTCGAGACCCACATCTTTTACGTGGTGACGGTGACTGAACGGAACCGGCTGTTCGCGGGGAACGCCCACCATCGTACTGGGGGGCGAGAGGATGAACAACCACCCGCCAAAGCCAATCAAGCCAATCAGCAACACGCCGCCCACGATGCTCAATTTTGCATAAACATTCGCACTTGGATGAAAAATTTGGGACATTGAGACACCTTGCTCTTCATAAATTTTTTTCTGTGAGAGAAAGTCACGAAAAGATGGCATTTAAGACTATGTGTGCATTATCATTCCGTGAGATTAAATCGCCATAAAACAGAAATAAAAATCATATTAAAAATATTAATAGGAGATTAAATTCGATTGATATGGAGACCCACTTGCAAAAAATCACGCTTGTGGTTATGATGCCCGTGACGGGTAACACCTGACCTTACGCAGTTTTCACCCTGCGATACGCCCCGGCGGGCTACTTGGGGTGAAAATGCCGAGTAGGCTCTCCCTGCGGGGAAGCCGTATCGAAGGGTGTGTTTGGCAACCGATTTGCGCAAGTTTTGAACATTTGCCGATTTTTCATCCGAAGCAGCCCGACAGGGCGGTCGAAATCGGCGGGGAGAAAAAGAGTTTATGCACAGGTTACTTTCGCCGGTGTGGCTGGCAAAACACGCTTTTGCCCTGTTGATGCTGGCGGCATTCATTTGGCTGGGGATATGGCAAATTCACCGGCTGGAAATCCGCCGCGCCGAAAATGCCGCGCTGGTGCGTAATTTTTACCAAACCCCCGCCACGCTATCGGCGGCAGAACTCGCCGCGCTGGACAGCCACACCTTCGAGTCAATCGTTGTGCGCGGCACATTCGACAACGCGGAAAGCATTTTTTTGCGCAACCAATCGCTCGGCGAAAGTAACGGCGTTCATTTAATTACCCCGTTGCGCCTTAATAACAGCGACCGTGCCGTGCTGGTTGACCGCGGCTGGCTGCCACAGGAACTCGCCAACCCGGAATACCTGCCGAAATTTACCGTAACCGGCATCGTGGAAGTGCGCGGGATTGTGCTGCCATCCAACAGCCGTCCCACCGATAAACCATTGGCGGGAAAAGATTTGCCCCTGCCCGGCGAAACACGTATTCAATCGTGGCTGCGGGTAGATATTCCGCTCATTCAAAAACAACTGCCCTACCCGCTATTGCCGGCATACATCCAGCAACTCCCCGCCGATAACACGCCCGCCGACGCTTACCCGCGCCCGCTTTCGCCGGAACATCTGGACGAAGGTCCGCATTTGGGGTATGCGCTGCAATGGTTTACTTTTGCGGCGCTGCTGGTGGTCATTTACGCGCTGCTGATTTGGTCGGAATTGCGGAAAGGTACGCCCGAAAAAAAATGAGCCTGTCAGCCCTGCTCGATAACACCGGGAGCAAAATCGGCGGGGAAAACATATTTTTAGCAGAACCCGATTCATTGAGAAAGGAATTTTATGATGGCACAGAAAATTGTAGTTGTTACCGGCACATCCACCGGCATCGGACAAGCCGCCGTCAATTTGCTGGCAGAACGCGGTTATACCGTATTTGCCACCGTGCGGAAACCGGAAGACGGCGAGCAATACGCCGCCAACCCGAACATCAACCCGCTGTTGATGGACGTGACCGACCCCGACACCATCAAAGCCGCGGCGGAAACCGTGCAATCGTTTTTACAGCCGGGCGACAGCGTCGTCGGGCTGGTGAACAATGCCGGTATTGCCGTGGGCGCGCCCATTTCACACGTGTCGCTGCGGGCGGTGCGAAAACAATTTGAGGTGAACGTTATCGGGTTGATTGCCGTCACGCAGGCATTTTTGCCCCTCTTGCAAGCGGACACCCCCGGACGGGTGGTGAATATCGGTTCGGTGGCAGGGTTGGTCACTTCACCGTTTCTGGGCATCTATTCCGCATCAAAACACGCGGTAGAAGCCATTTCCGATGCGCTGCGCCGCGAGCAAATGCCTTTCGGCGTGAAAGTGTCGCTGGTTGAACCGGGTCCCATCGCCACCCCCATTTGGGATAAAGGCATTGAAAAAGCCGTCGAGATATACAGCAACACGCCCTATGCCCCCATCGTCAAAAAAATGTTCACTTATTTTGTCAATCAGGGGAAAAACGGATTGTCGCCCCAAGCGGTGGCGGCGGTAATTCTGACGGCGCTGGAAGCCCCCAACCCCAAAACGCGGTATCTCATCACACCGGGGAAATTTCAATTTTTGCTCTCAAAATGGATGCCCGACAAAATGCTCGACCGCACCATTTACAAACAATTGGGAATGGATGAAGTCGCCAAAAACCTGTAATTTCCGGGACTGACGCAATTTCCACCCTCCGATACACCCCGGCGGGCTGCTCAGGATGAGAATTGCGTCAGCTCCGATTTCATTGCACCCGCACCGATGCCGACAACACGATGTGGTCTTCTCCGCCGATTACCGATACCCGCGCGCCGGTTTGCGGATTGTACCACCCCACCCACAACCGATACACCCCCGGCGGCGCACCGGCATCCGGGGCGATGGCATAACCGTCCATCACCGTTTCGCCGGGCTGCCATTCGGTAACGGGGTACGTGCCCTGCACCGGCGGATTATCGCGCCCGCCCCGCCGAAATCCCGTGCGGTCAATCAACTGCACAAAAACGGTCAACGGTTCGGCAACGGGACGGTCAGCCTGCCAAACCAACGTTATTTTCAGCGGATGTGCGGCACTGATTGCACCGTCATTCTCTACGCGAAAGCCAAGCAGCCGAATGCCGTTTTCAAATCGAACCGGCTGCGGGGTCATTTCTGCCAGCGCCGCCGACGGTGTTAAATACAGGTCGGCGGTTGCCCAATGCGCCGATACCCCGTCCAACCGCACCGCGTGCCGCATCAGCCACGTTTGCACCGCGCGCGCATCGTCCCAGCCGCGGGCACTGACCGGCACAAACCACACCCGCCGATACTCCGCCAGCAAATTTAACAGTTCCGCATCCACCGCTTCCGGCGGCTCGTTGGCGGCAAACGGCACCAACACCGCCGGTATTTTGTCGGTGAGCCGGCGGGTATCGGCATAATAGGTTATCGCCGCATCGGGAAAATTGTACAGCAGCACATCCGTGCCGGGTTTTTGCCGCGCCGCCACAAAATCGAACACTTGCCGCCATTGCGGCGCTTTTGCCAGTGCCGGGTCGAACCAATAGCGCCAAAGCGCCGTCCCGTTTTGCCCCAGCACGATAACCATCGCCAGCACCGCCAACCCCCTTTCCCACCGAAACCGTCTGCGCCACAGCCACACCGTCCCCATTGCCGTCAGTGCGATGAACCCCGGCAGCGCGGCAAACAGATACCGCTCGGTAAACGCCTGCCCGCGCACAGACAGCACCCCGATACCGGCGACGGTGGTCAGCCAATAGAGGGCGAAAAAGAGCACTGCATCCCGGCGAGTGCGCCAAAACCCCGCCATTCCCGCCGCTGCCAGCCCGACCGCCGCCGCTGCCCAGCCCGAAAATCGAGGCGGGGCGGCAATCAACCCGCCGGCAAAAGCGTTCAACCCGCGCCAAAAAACTTCCACCGGCGATGCGGCGGCAAAATCGCCGGTAAAACCGCTGACAAATTGCCAACTGAAAATCACCCACGGCAAAAAAGCAACCGTCGCCACCGCCAGCGACGCGCCCATCCCCCACACAATGGCACGGCGCGCATTTTTCTGTCGAACCCAAAAATATGCGGCAAACAACAGTTGAAAACCGATAACAAACACGGCATAATAATGAAGATAAACCATCCCCAACAGTGCAGCCGTGTACCATCCCCAACTTTTTGGGTGCGGATGGTGCAATGCTCGCCACAACGCCAGCGATGCCAATAATCCCCACAACAGCAGCCACGTGTAACTGCGCAAATCTTGCGAATGCCAAATATGGTAACTGTTGACCGCCAATAAAAACGCCGACACCACACCCGTGCGGCGGTCAATCATTCGGCTGACCAGCGCGAAAAGTACCGCCACCGACAGCACCGCCGGAAAGACCACCCACAACCGCACCGCAAACGCCGACACTCCCGCCAACTGTTCCCACCAATGCAGCAGCAGATAAAATGTCGGCGGGTGGGGGTCAATGGTATGGCTGATGGCAACAATTTTTGCAGCGGGAAAGGTGGCGTATGTGGCGCTGGCGGCTTCGTCGCCGCGCAGGCTCTGCCCGTCCAACAGGTTGACTCGCAGGGCGAAAGCCAGTATAACAACTATCCCCATCCACAAAAGTTGATGGTAAAAAATTGCAGATTTTCTGTTTGGAGGAAAAAATGACTGCATCAATTCCCGATACCCACAAAACGTTATTTGAGCGTCCCATTATTGCCGGTTTGGCAACCGTAATGCCCGACGGTCGTCCGCAGGTGAACCCGGTGTGGTGCGATTTTGACGGCACACACGTGCGGGTAAACTCGGCGGCGGGGCGGCAAAAAGACCAAAATATGAGAGAACGCGGCTTTGCCACCGTGCTACTGGTTGACCCGGAAAATGTGTTTTTCTGGGTGGAAGTACGCGGGCGGGTGGTCGAAATTACCACCGACGGCGCGGACGCGCATATTGATGCGCTGGCGAAAAAATATCTCGGCGAAGACAAATATCCGTTCCGCACCCCCGATGAAACGCGCGTGCTGTACAAAATTCTGCCGGAGCGAGTGGTAACCAGCGGTTAACCGCACATTCCCTTTCGTACCATACTCAACACCCGAAAAAGTGTCAAAGACGGGGCGCACACAAAGCCGACAACCTAAACTTAACCTGATTTCGGAGTTATTTTTTCTGACAGTGAAACCGGTGATTTTTACCCAAGAATCATCGAATGTTATTCCCGCCTGTGCCCTGCGGGTACGAAAGCGGGAATCCACAGATTTGTTATGGATTCCGGATAATTTCCTGCGGAAATTTCCGGAATGACAAAAACTCCGAACTTGTATGTTAATTAAGTGCGAGATAATCTTTCTTTTTATGGAGAG
>CAYPNZ010000068.1:0-9767 GCA_964411845.1 uncultured Anaerolineaceae bacterium | reverse complement strand
GCTGACCGCTGACCGCTGACCGCTGACCGCTATTATACAAACATCTCCGATTGTGTGCCAACCGTGCGGCTGTTTGTGAAAAACAAAAATACCTGCTCAGCCGGTCATTGCGAAACCCGTTAGGGTTGAAGCAATCCCCGATGCCGCAACCGGAGATTGCTTCGCTGCGCTTGCAATGACAAATTTGCCGGGCACTGCTGAACAGTTGCAAACAAAAAGCGGCTATCCGGGTGATAGCCGCTTTGGTGCAAGCCGGTAACGCTATGGCAAATCTGCCAGCGCTTTTTGCGCCACTGCCACCCAATCGGGGTTATCGCTGAGCGAGATGAACTTTTGCAGGTCGGCTTTCGCCAACTCGGTTTGCCCTTGGTCGGCGTAAATCAACCCGCGATTCAGATACGACGGGGCGGCGGTGGGGTCGAGGTTGATGGCATACGAAAAATCTTCCAATGCTTTATCGGGTTGCGACAGGGTGTAAAACAGCACCCCGCGATTGAACCGCGCCGCGACCGAATCGGGGCTGAATTGCACGGCTTTGGTCAAATCATCCAGCGCTTTATCCAACTCGCCGCGTTGTTGATAGATTTGCCCGCGATTGGTATACAAATCGGCGCTGCCCGGTTCCAAATAGATGGCTTTATCGTAATCGGCAAGGGCGGATTCCGTCTGTCCCAGCGCCAAATATGCCGAGCCGCGTCCCGCCAGCGGTAACGCCCAATGCGGATTGGCATCAATGGCGACGGTAAAATCTTCCACAGCGGTATCGTAGTTGCCCATACCGGCGCTTGCCACCGCGCGATAGTAAAACAAACCGCTGTCTTTCGGCGTTAGCGAAATGGCTTCGGTTAACAGTTTTTGGGCGGCTTCAAAATTGCCCATTTCAATCTGGTCGAGCGCCGCTGCCTGCAATACTTTTGCCTGATTGATTTGCTGCTGTTCCGCTGCACTGACAGCCGGCGTGGCGCGAGTGGTGGTAATCCACCAGCCCAATACCATCACCAGCAGAAAAACCGCGCCGCCGGCAATTGCGCCGGTTGCCCATGCCCGTCGAGAAATCGGTTTGGCGGCAAAATTTGCTTTTAATGTTCGTAAACTCATTTTTTCACCTTTCGGTTGGATTTGCAAACTTTGTTCCGGCTCCCTCCGTGACAAAACAGAACAAAACTTGCAAAGGGGGGTATTCCCGGCTCGCCGGAGAGATACGAGCCGGGAATATGGTTACATATTATTTAGCGATTGGCAAAGAAGACTGCGCCACCGCCAATTGCCAAACCGAGCACCATCGCGGCAATAACCCAGATGATGACCGATTGGTTTGCCGGTGCGGCAGTTTCGGCTTCGGCAGCGCCGGATTCCGAGGCGGCTTCCAGCGCGGCTTCGGCTGTGGCGGCTTTCGATTCGGCTGCGGCGGCATTTGCTTCTGCCGTTGCCGCGCTCGATTCCGCTTCAGCCAGTTTTTGGTTCGCCTGATCCAGTTCTTCTTGGGTGGGACCATTCGGCGCGGCGGGTGCCGGGGCGGCTTCGGGTTCAGCCACGGCACTCTGGATGACCTGATTCATAACGTTGATATGCTGTTCGTCATTCATCACTTTGCCGAATTTGGCAATAACTTTGTCGTTCCAGAATGTGGCGTCCGCCATATTTTGATGGCATCCCATGCACACGCCGGTGCGTTCCATCCGGTCGCGCTGTTCTTTATCCAGCGGGCGCGAATCGGGCCAGTGCGACCCAACCGTCATCAATTGTTCACCGGTTTCCGGGTCGACAATTTGGCTCAAGTCCATCGTCAGGTCGGGAATGGCGGGCATTTGCACTTGGGCGTTTTTCGCCATAATAGTGCCGTCGGGGTTTTCCAAGTCAACATAACGGTCTTGGTTGTACCCTTGCAGGTAACGTCCGCCCTGAATGCCGTAACCCAACGCTTTGGGGTTGTTGTGGCAACTTTCGCAGCTGCGGGCTTGCCGACCGCTGGTGTGCGGTTGAACCGGCGCCATATCCATACCGCGCTGACCGTTTTCGCCGCCGCCTTCGGTGTTGGGCGGGGTGCGCCCGATTTCGTTGTGGGTCAGTGTTTTGCCGTCGGGACCGATGACGGTGAAGATAACTTGGCAGCCGGGCATCAACGGGGTAACGCGCCCTTCGCCGTTAATACCGAGAATCGGTTCTTCCCAGCGCAGATACGAGCGGCTTTCGCTGACTTTCCCCGGTGATTTGACGATATTGTTGGTGCCGTTGGGGTTTTTGTCGTTGCCCGATGCTATCCAGTCGGTGTCCATCAGGGCGTTGCCGTCTGCATCCACCGAGTATTTCACTTCCACGTGGCAGCCGTAACATTGCGGTGCCCAGTCAGAGTGGCAAGCGTAGCATTCCAGTTTGTCCATGTGCTGCTGGATTTTGCCCATTGCCACTTCGGCATCCATGCTCTTCCACGTGCCTTCATCGTTGAGTGTTTTCAGCAGCGGCACAAAGAAATCTTTGCCGGTTGCCGAGTGTACCACCACTTTTCCGTCTTTGGTGCGCACCACATTGCCGAACGGATTGCCGCGCGCGGTGAGCAGGTAGCCGTCTTCGGCATCGTAAACAGTGCCAAAGGTGCTGACCAAATCGGTAAAACCACCGACGCCGCGTGCATCTTGCGGCAAATCACGCCCGAATTCTTCGCCGAACCCGATGGGCAATTCCCACGGATATGCTTTCGGTGTGCCGTGGCAGTCGGAACATTCAATTTCAACTTGCCCCAGCGTGGTGCCGAAGATGTTGCCGTCGCCGTGCATGTCGATAGTGGTGTGGCAGTCTTGGCACAGCATGCCGCCTTCCGGGTTTTCCGGACGGCTTTGGCGTTCGTGATGCAGGTCGTCTTTGATGAACAGGTATTTTTTGGTGTGCAATTTGGGTTGTTTGTTGCCCGATTCATCATACGGTGTACCATACGGGAATTCCATCAACCCTTGATAGCTCACGCCGATGCGTTTGCCGCGGTTATGACAAGAGTTACACGTTTCGGTGGGGATACCGTTGCGCGCTTCTCGCGTTCCCTGAATGGTGTGGAAGAGCAAATGACCCGGTTCATCTTTGGGGATGGTGGGGTCGCCGCCTTCGTACAGACCTTCGTTGCTGTACGGAATGTGGCATGAAGAGCAACCGGTGCCGCGCCAGTCGCCGCGTTTTTGACGCGGTTGCACGGCGGTATGACAACGGTTACATTGTTGACGGTGGTAGGTGAACGCCGCCAGTTTGGGGTCGGCAACAATTTCGTCAACGGTGGGGTTGGGCAACACTTCCAGCGATTGCGGGAATTGGTCGGGGTATGCGTTTTTAAATTCGTGCATATATTCTTTGTATGCGTCGGTGCCCCATTGTGTTTCCGAACCTTCCACATCATAGTTGCCGTAACGCACTTTGCGGTCACGAGCAACGCCCCATGCCCACAAGTTTCCCTGAATTTTTCCGGCCTCGGTATTCATCCGTGCGGGCTCCAAATTGGGCGGGTTTCCGGGGTGGCACTGCCCGCACGTGTTGGGGGCTACCCAAATATTGCCGGGGTCGGGATAGAAAATGTCAAACGGCACGGTGTCGGGTGCGCCGCTGTGCGCTTTGTCTTTGTCTTCTGTTTCGGCGGGATTACCACCGTGGCAGGTGGTACATTCGCCTTTGGCATTGATTAATTGCATCATTTGGCTGTCTTGGTCTCGAATTGATTCGATGCCTGCGTGACAAGCCAAACATCCTTCGGATTCGCCTTCGACATAGGTCAGGTTGGTCATGGTGGGTCCTTCGGCAAAAACCGGAACGCCCACAACCAACATCGCCATTGCCAGCAAAGCGAAAGAAATTATGAGCAAAGTGTATCGTTTCACTTTCCTCACCTCCTCGTGGCATTAAAAGAAGTTAAGTGGCTGCAATCGGTTGAGTTTGCTCGCGCGGCACCTCCTTTCACTCTCCGAGTACAGCATAATGCGCAAAAATCGTGACACACGCGCATTACGCCCAATTTTGTAATGATACGTATTCAGTTTAACATTTTTTTGGGGAAAAATAATCACCCCGCAGGATGATTGCGGTCATCCGCAAGGATGATTTTTACACAATGCGGTGGCGAATAGCCCACACTGCCGCTTGCGTGCGGTCGGAAACGTTGAGTTTTTCAAAAATATGGCGCAGATGCGTTTTTACGGTGGGCAGGCTGATAACCAATGCGTTGGCAATCGCATCATTGTTAAAACCTTCCGCCACCAGCCGCAAAACCTCAATTTCACGGTCGGACAAGTTTGCCGTCAAAGCGGGTTCGGCGGGCGGCGGCGGGGACGACTGCCCGACAGCCGTGTTTTTCAACACTTCGCGCAACAGCATCGGGTCGAACAAATGATGTTCCCGCACCACCGCCCGAATGACATTCGGAATGTGTTCCGGGTCAACATCTTTGCTCAAATAGCCCGCCGCACCGGCTTGCACGGCACGTGCCAAATATTGCGGATTGCTGTATGTGGTCAGCATCACCACATTTATTTTGGGATGCGCCGCTTTTACGGCAGATAACACGCTGATACCGTCCATATCGGGCAGGCGAATATCGAGCAAAATTACCTGCGGTTGCAGGCTGGCTGCCATCTCAATGGCTTCCGCCCCCGAAACCGCCTCGCCCGCCACCGTAATGCCGGATTCTTCCAGCACCGTGCGCAGTCCTTCGCGCACAATGCCGTGGTCATCAACAATCAACACCGTTATATCTTCCATAATCATATCCCTTTCCGGGCATCCACATCCAACGGCAGGGTGATGGAAACCGATGTACCGCTATTGGGTGCGCTGGAAATCAAACACGAACCGTCCAGCAGACCGGCGCGCTCTTTCATACCGACCAGCCCCACGCAGCGTTTTTCCGCGCCGATGCAGCCGGTATCGAACCCGACGCCCCAATCTTGCACCACGATGCTCAACTCGCCGTTTTGCCGTCCCAGCGCCACACGCAAACGGGTGGTGTGCGAATATTTTCGGCTGTTGCTCAACGCCTCTTGCACAATGCGAAAGGCGGTTGTTTCAACAATGGCGGGCAAGCGGTCGTCCCCCAAATCGTTCTCAAAAGTTAGGGTGCAGCCCATCTCGTCTGCCGTTTGTTGCGCCAATTCTTGCACGGCTGCCACCAACCCCAAATCGTCCAGCAGCGGTGGGCGCAAACCTTCAATCAAATGCCGCCCTTCCACAATAGCCGTTTTCAAATGTTCCATTGCCCGTTGCAGCGATGCCTCGGCGCGAGTGGCATCGGTACGGCGCAGTTGGATGAAATGGCTCAATTGCAATCGCGCGCCAATCAGCCGCTGAATCAAGCCGTCGTGAATATCATACGCCGCAATGCGCCGCTCTTCTTCTTGCACACTGATTAACTGTTCCAGCAGATATGCCCGCTGACGGTCATACCGGGCAATTGTTTTTGCCATCTGGTTGAATGCCGCCGCCAGTTCGCCGATTTCGTCATCGGTATCAACCACCACCGGTTCCGTCAGTTTTCCTTTTTCAAAACGTTCCACCCCTTCTTTTAACTTGTGGATGGGCGCGGTGAGATTGTGCGCCAATGCCACCGCCATCACCATGGCAACCACCATCGCAATAATGAGGATGGAAACCGCTGTAAACCGAAATTCCCACACGGAAGAGAAGATGGATGCCGGGGCTTCATCATGCACCAATACCCAAAACCTGTTTTCCTGCGCCGGTTCGGGGTGTATTGGCGAAAAAACCAAAATATGTTCACCGGCAATCAGTTGCCCGTTTTTGCCCGATAAGATTGTGCTCACGGTTGTCCCGTCATCGTGAAATATATCGCTCAGCCGAATGCCGGTATCCAAATCGGCGGGGCTGCCAAAAAGTAAATCTTTATCGGGGTGCGCCAGAAAATAGCCGGCATTGTCCACCAAAAAAACCGCCCCATGCCGGGCGGGATTGACATCCAGAAACTCAAATAATTTATCCGCCAGAATATTGGTGATGATGATACCCTGCCGCTTGCCGTCCGCATCGAAAAGGGGGGTGGCATAGCGCAGCACCGGTTTGTGCGGCACTTCGATGGTGCCGTGCTCGCGGTTCAAATCAATGGCGGAAACAAAAATTTCGCCCGCGTTTAATTTCATCCCCTCTTGAAAATAATAGCGTTGGGCTTTATTTTGCAGTGCCGCGGGGGGGACAATTTCCACATTGCCGCCGTTAAAATTCACCCGCACAATTTCATTCCCATCGGCGGCAATATACCGAATTTGGTCATAAATACCCCGTTCGCGGGCAAACGCGGCAAAATCATCGGCAACCCGTTTCCGCTCGGCGGCAGCGCCGTTTACCAGTTGCTGCACGGAACTTAATCGGCTTAAAAAGCGCACATCTTCGCGCGCGGTGTACAGCAACCCTTCGATGTGCTGTACCTGCTGAGCCGTTTCGTTTTCCGCATTCTGGATGGCGCTATCCTGCAAAATGCGGCTGGTAATCCAGTTGCCATACAAGCCCGTGCCGATTAACGGCAATAACACGGCAATGACAATTGCCAGCAGTAATTTATCTTGAATTCGTTTCGGAAAAAATTTCAGCATATTTCCGCCCGGCAAGCCGGTTGGCATGCATACAAAAAGCGCACTTTTACGCAGATACCATGGGCAAAAGTGCGCTTTCGGTTTAATGCGGGCTAAGTTTTGTTGACGCTATCGGGCTGCGCAGGATGCGAAACCGGCAAACGCCAACATGCCCTAATTTATGGATGGTATCCACGCCCGGGTCAAATAATCGCCCATTGTGAGCAGTATCAGCAGAAACAGCCAGAAAAAACCGGCTCCGGCATAAAGCCAAATCAGTTTGGGGCTGTATTTCATATGCATAAAATATAACACAATTAACACGGTTTTAACAACCGCCACGCCCATGGCAATAGACAAGTTAAACGGGCCAAAATTGTTAAACGATACCGCAACCGTAATTACCAGCAATACCATCAAACTGAGGTAAACGATGAAATATGTTTTTACCGGAATAACATGCTCATTTAAATGTTGCATTGCGCGCTCCTATCCGTGACGGCTGATTAAATACAGCAACGGGAACAAAAATACCCAGATGATGTCCACCAAATGCCAATATAGTCCGGTCATCTCCACCGGCGCATAATAATCGGGGGAAAATTTCTTCTTCCACCCCAGAAAGGCGATGGTAGCGATGACAAAAATACCGATGAGCACGTGCAATCCGTGCAGGGCGGTCATGGTAAAATACAGCCCGAAAAACATTTCAACGTGCCGGGCGTTTCCGGCGCCTTCCCAGACAAAATTCTGCCCGGGAACCAGATGGCTTTGGAATTTTTGGCTGTATTCAAGCCCTTTGAGCACCAAAAAAACAACGGCAAAACCGATGGTGGTCAGCAAAAAACCAATCATCTGTTTGGTTTTGCCCAACTGAATGGCGCGAACCGCCAACGCCATGGTAAAACTGCTGGTAAGCAGCGCCGCAGTGTTGATGGTCGCCAGCACAATATCCAAATGTCCGCTGCCGGCGGCAAATGCTTCGGGGAATGACCAACGGTAAACCGTATAGGTGGCAAACAAGCCGCCGAAGAACATTATTTCCGTAACCAAGAATATCCACATGCCAAAACTGTATGTTTGATGCTGCTGTTCAACATCATCAAACTGATGCGCGACCACGCTGTTATGTGCTACACTCATTGCATTTCCTCCGTGTTATGCGCTTTCCGCTGCCGTAACTTCCGGGTCGGGATAGTTATGTGGGGGTTCGGTAACCACCGGTGTTTCATCAAAATTGTATACCGGCGGGGGCGAACTGGTTTTCCACTCCAATCCGGTGGCGTTCCACGGATTGTCGGGGGCTTTTTCACCTTTCCACAGCGACCACATCAGGTAAAAGAAGGGCATTAAAAACCCAACCAACAGCAGGGTTGCGCCCAGCGTTGACGACACCTGCCAAAATTGAAATTCGGCGGGGTAGGCGTGGTACCGGCGCGGCATTCCCAAAAAGCCGACCACAAATTGCGGGAAAAAGGTGAAATTAAACCCGAAGAAGGTGGTGATGGCGGCGGCAATGCCCCATTTTTCGGGATACATTCTGCCGGTAATTTTGGGCCACCAGTGGTGCAGCCCCGCCAAAAACGCCATCACCATACCGCCGACCATCACATAATGGAAGTGTGAAACCACAAAATAGGTGTCGGTTAAATGCACATCGGTGGCAATAGCGCCCAAAAAGAGCCCGGTCAGTCCGCCCACCAAAAACAGCCCGATAAACGCCAGTGCATAAATCATCGGGGTGGAAAAGGTAATGTTGCCTTTGTAAATGGTCGCCGTCCAGTTGAAAACTTTAATGGCAGACGGAATGGCAACCAGATATGTCAGGAACGAAAAGATGATACCGGCATACGGCGATTGTCCGCTGACGAACATATGGTGTCCCCACACCAAAAAACCCACCACAGCGATTGCCAAACTGGAAAACGCCACAAAATGGTAGCCGAAAATTCGTTTGCGCGAAAAGGTGGTGATAATTTCGCTGATAACGCCCATCCCCGGCAAAATCATAATGTACACCGCCGGATGCGAATAGAACCAGAAAAGGTGCTGGAACAAAACGGGGTCGCCGCCCAAATCCGGGTCGAAAATGCCGATACCGAAAATCCGCTCGACCGCCACCAACAGGATGGTAATTGCCACCACCGGCGTGCCCAATATCATAATGATGCTGGTGGCATAATGTGCCCACACAAACAGCGGCAGCCGAAACCAGGTAAGTCCCGGCGCGCGCATTTTGTGGATGGTGGCAATAAAATTGATGCCGGTAAAAATGGACGAGAACCCGCTGAGAAAAATACCAATCCCCATCAGCGCGACAAACCCGTTGGCGTAAGCAGTGCTGTACGGCGCGTAAAATGTCCAGCCGGTATCTACCCCGCCGACCATTGCCGCCCCCAGCGCAATCAGCGCGCCCACCATATACACATACCAACTTGCCAAATTAAGCCGCGGAAACGCCAAATCTCGGGCGCCCAGCATCATCGGCAGCAAAAAGTTACCCAGCGTTGCCGGCAACGACGGTATCAGAAAGAAAAATATCATAGTGATACCGTGCATGGTAAACACCCGGTTATAGGCTTCCGATGTCAGCAAGTCTCCGGCGGGGGTTAACATTTCCAACCGAATGAGCATCGCATAAAAACCGCCAACCGTAAAAAAGAACGAGATGGAAATAAGATACAATATGCCGATGCGTTTATGGTCGGTTGTGAGTAACCACGATTTTAAACCATACGCAACATTCAAATAGTTTGGTTTTTCTTTTGAGCGCTGTGGTAAATCTAATGTTGAGGTACCTAACACGAGCGGTTATCCTTTCGTACAAATATTATGTTACTTACCAATGCTATACAGTTGAGCATTTGACAAAGTCAGAATAATGAAGATGTGGGTAAAATCTCCATCTATTTATCGCCGAGCGATTTCAGATATTCGACAAGATTTGCCACTTCCACCTCGCTGAGCATACCGGCAAACGGCGGCATGGCGGGCACAAACCCTTTAACCACTTTGGCATTCGGGTCGAAAATAGATTCCGTCAAATAGGCTTCGTCGGCGGTAACGGTTTCGCCGCTTTCCAGCGCCACTTCGTGCCCGAAAACACCGTTCAGCGGCGGACCGACCAGCGTATCGCCGGTAACAGAGTGGCACGCCGAACACCCGGCTTTGGCAAACAATTCGGCGCCGGCATCTGCCGATGGCGCACCTGTT
>CAYPNZ010000067.1:0-9842 GCA_964411845.1 uncultured Anaerolineaceae bacterium | reverse complement strand
CCCCCCGCCGTTGTGCCAACGGTTGTGTGGGTTCGAGTCCCACCCGGTCCACCAGTAACCTTCTGCACGCAGAAGGTTTTTCTTTTGGGGGGAACACTTTTTGAATAGCGAATAGCGAATAGCGAATGACGAATAGTGAGTGGCGAGTGGCGAGTGATGAGTGGCTACCCGCTCTTTTCCACATCATCCAAAAACGCCAAAATATCGTCGGCGGCTTGATAGCCTGTTTCCAAAAAGTAACCGTGTCCGGCATTGGGGTAGCGAATCACTTTGGCGTGTTTGATTTGTCCCGCCAAAATATCGGCATTTTCCGGCGGGATGAGAATATCCCGCTCGCCAACTTGAATGAGCACCGGCATTTTCAGTGCCGGCAGGCGGTCGAAGGTATCGTGTGAAGTGACGATTGCCCCCAGTTGCGCCTCAAAGGCATACCGCGGCTGTTCGGGGTATTGCAATTCGCGCTGCAATTTTTCTTCCAGCAAATCTCGGTTGTTGGCGATAAATTCGGGGGTGTACATAATTTGCCATCCCCGCCGAATGTCTGCCGCGCGGTCGCCGGTGCTTTCGGCGGTGAGAATTTTCAGCGAATCGGGCGGGGTGCGCACCACATGCTCGCCGCCCGCGCCGGTGCATCCCAGCACCAAACTGCGCACGCGCCGGGGGTAATCCAGCGCGATGTGCTGCACAATCATTCCCCCCATCGAAACACCAAACACGTGGGCGCGGTCAATGCCCAGCACATCGAGCAACCCCACCGCATCGGCGGCAAGTTGCGGCATAGTGTATGGTCCGTGCGGTTTGTCGGTTTGCCCCACCCCACGGTTATCGAACAGTATGACCCGGTGTCGGGTTGCCAACCGCGCCACCTGCGGCACCGACCACCCCAGCACCGATGCGCCCAGTCCCATCACCAGCAACAGCGGCGTTCCTTCGCCATGGTCTTCATAATACATTTTCAGGTCATTCACCCGTGCAAACGGCATTGGCTGCTCTCCTTTTTCGGTCAGGAACAATCTCGGAACAATTTTAAACTATAATCAATTGTAATCTGTGCGTTCAAAATGCGCAATTTACATTTTGCGGATTACGCAATGCGTTATAAAATATGTTTATTCAACAAATATAGTTTTTCAGCACAAGGAGAGACACTATGATGGCAAACGGCAATGGCGCTTCTGCCGGAATCACCTTTCAATTAACCGAAGAACAAAAGATGATTCAAAAACTTGCCCGCGATTTTGCGCGCAAGGAAATTGCTCCCCATGCGGAACATCACGACAAAACGCACGAATATCCGTGGGAAATTGTGAAAAAAGCCCAAGAATTGGGGTTAACCACCATTAACGTGCCGGAAGAATACGGTGGACTGGGACTAAATTTGTTTGAAGAAATGCTGGTCGCCGAAGAATTGGCTTGGGGATGCTCCGGCATCAGCCTGTGCATCACCATTAACAATCTGGCATCGCTGCCACTGTTGATTGCAGCAAACGACGAGCAAAAACAAGAATATTTCGGGCGGCTGGTAGATGGCAAAATGGCGGCATACGCCCTGACCGAACCTTCCGCCGGGTCTGACGTGTTGGGTATTCGCACCACCGCCCGCAAAGACGGCGATTATTATGTGCTGAACGGCACCAAAACGTTCATCACCGGCGCAACCGTTGCAGATTGGTTCACCGTGTTCGCCTACACCAACCCCGAAGCCAAATATCGGGGGATGAGCGCATTTATTGTTGACCGCAACACCCCCGGCGTTAGCGTCAGCAAACCTTTCGACAAACTCGGTCAGCGTGCATCCGACACGGCTGAAATCATTTTGGAAGACGTGCGTGTGCCCGCCAAAAATATGCTGGGCAAAGAAGGCGAAGGGTTCTTCATTGCCATGAAAGTTTTCGACCGCTCTCGTCCCGGGGTGGCGGCGGCAGCCGTGGGCATTGCTCAACGCGCGTTTGATGAAGCGATGCAATACGCGCTGGAACGGCAAACGATGGGCAAACCGATTTACAAACATCAAGCCATCGGGCATATGTTGGCAGATATGGCAACCAAAATCGAAGCGTCGCGGCTGCTCACGTGGCAAGCCGCCATTGCTTTTGATGAAGGACACCCCAGCATCAAACTGGCTTCAATGGCAAAATCGTTCGCCGCGGATACCGGTATGCAAATTTGCACCGATGCCGTGCAGGTTTTCGGCGGCTACGGGTTCATCACCGAATATCCGGTGGAAAAACTAATGCGCGATATGAAAATTATGCAAATTTACGAAGGCACCAGCCAAATTCAACGGTATGTTATCATCCGAGAGTTGGCAAAAGAGTACAGTTAGGCTTTTCAACCAAAAAGGGGATGGCGGTTGCGCCATCCCCTTTTTTATTTGCCCCAAAATTATCGCTATTGCGGCGGCGCTGCCGGTGCCAAAAAATCTTGCACCACCCAACCTTCCGTGCCATCGGGGTGACGCACATACCACCAAATGTAATCTTCGCCGTTTTCATCTTCTTTCGGACCGCTGAGCAATTCCAGCACGACACTATCGTTTTCTTCTGCCAACCCGATGCGGGCATTGTTTCGCCCGGGACCGGCGCGCATACTCAAACCGGCGCCGTCCGTGCCGACAACTTTGGCATATCCGCCGGCTACCAGTGAACCGGGCGCCGGTGCGGTGGTCGGTTCGACGGGGGCGGGGGTTGTTGCCGCGGTCGGCGCGGTGGTTGGGGTGGCTTCTTCCACCATCGGCGCGGTTACCGCCGGTGAGGGGGTTATTACCGGTTCAACCAGCGGCGGCAAAACCTCCGGCGTGGGGGTAATGGCACTTTGGCGCACCATATTCACCACCCCCAACCCAACCAAGCCAATCACAATTAAACCGGCTAACCCGCCAATCACAATCCACACCAGCGGAAAACCGATTTCGGCGGTGCTGGCATCTTCCAAACGGCGCGGTCGCCGTCGCTCGCGGTCTGTCGGGTCGAACTTCGGTTCGTTATCGTGTTCCATACTTTACTCCTTTGAGATTGTCGCGGTTGTCAATTTATTGAACTTTTGCCACCAAAATGGTGATGTCATCCGTTTGCGCCGCCTCGCCGCGAAAATGGTCTATTGCGGTCAACAGCCGGTCGGCAATTTGTTGCGCCGATTCTTTGCCGTGGGTGTGCACCACCGCCATCAATCGTTCCAATCCGAAAAATGCGCCCGCGTCGTTTTCGGCATCGGTTACTCCGTCGGAATAGCATACCAAACAATCACCCGGCTGCAACGTTACCGATGCCTGTTCAATTTGCAGTCCCGGCAACATACCGACAAACCGTCCCGGCGGGTCGAGCATTTCCAATTGCCGCGTGTCGGCGCGATATAAAATGGGGCGTTCGTGCCCGGCGCGCACATAATCCATCCGATGCGTTTCGGCATCAATCATGCCGAAAAACATGGTGACGAACATTTCGGCGGTGGACGTTTTAAGCAACTGTCGCTGCAGGCGATGGATGATTTCCGCCGGCGAGAGCCGTTCGGCGGTTTCACGCAACAGCAGGGCGCGGACGATTGCCATAAAAATAGCGGCTTGCACGCTTTTGCCGGAAACGTCCGCCACCACCACCCCGAACCGGTCATCGCCAATGGCGAGCACGTCGTAAAAATCGCCGCCAACTTCGCGCGCCGAGCGTGCCTGCACGCCAAATTCAAACCCGGGCACGGACGGAAATTCGGCGGGCAGAATGGAACGCTGCACCGCGGCGGCAATTTCCAAATCGCGTTTCAGCCGTTCCTGCGCCAGCAATTCCGCTTGGGCGTTACGCAATTCATCGAGCGCCTCTGCCAATTGCCGGTTTTTTCGCTCCAATTCAGCCATCGCCATCCGGTCGGTGTCGCGCAAACTGCGGGTAATGCCCCGCAACAGGGTTACCGCCACCGCCGGATTGCGGGCGACAATTGCGTCGAAGGTGGAATCGGTAATTTCTATCAGAGTCGATTCGGTGAGGGTGCGCACGGTTGCCGCGCGGGGCACATCATCGAGCAGCCCCATTTCCCCGAAAAATTGACCGTCGCGCAAAATACCCAGCACCTGCTCGGAATTGTCTTTCAACCGCCGCGAAACGGAAACCAAGCCGGTTTCGATAACATAAAAGGTGTGTTCCAGCGCACCTTCCACGCACACCACGGTATCGGCGGGGTACACTCGACGCACCGCCACCCGATTCAATTCGGCAATATCTTCGGTGGAAAGGCTACCCAATACCCGCCGCAGTACATCGGTTGATTTACTCACCATCAATCCTTTAAAATTAAAAAGCCGGATTATCACCCGTTATTGTAAAAAAATTTACGCATTTGGGCAATTCGGGCTCCGGCAAATTCATGCTATTTGAGGCGAAGGTATGCGGGCGGTTATGCCTCTATTTTTACGGCGATAAGTTGCTGCCAACTTTCTTCCCGAACGGATTCGATGCCGCGCACAGAAACCCCGTCCAGCACCCGTTCCACCCGCTGCAAAAGCGTGTCGGGGGCAATCGGTTTGACCAAATAGTCCACCACCATTTCACCGCAGGCAAAGCCTTTTTCAATTTCCCGAGACATACCGCGCGCGCTCAAAAACATCACCGGTGTTTGCGGCGATTCCCGCGCGATGATTTTGGCGGCATCGTAGCCGGTCATCAATGGCATCCGCACATCCAAAATTACCAAATCAACCGGCTCGTCGCGGACAATTTGCACCGCTTGCGCCCCGTTGCGGGCTTCGTACACGGTATAGTTGTTCATTCGCAAAACAAAGGCGAACAACTCGCGGGCATCTCGGTCATCTTCGGCATATAAAATGGTCGGCATACGGTACTCCTTTTAAAGTTTGCGCAACTTAACAGAAGTATAGCATAACTTTGTAAACTTATCAATGCCCGTTTGCAATTTTCGGTTGACATCCGTTTAAACCTGTGGTAAAGTATGCGCAATCAAAAATTACCGAGCCGAGAAGCTCTCAACCACTTCGCAGAATTCTTCTGCGCAGACGTTGAGGGCTTTTTGTTTGGTATCAATTTTCAACCAAAAGGAGATTTTCCAATGGCAAAAAAACCGAGTGATGTCATCAAAATGGCAAAAGATGTAAAATTTGTAGATTTTCGTTTTACCGATTTGATTGGCACGTGGCAGCATTTCAGTGTGCCCGCCGGGATGGTGGATGAAGATATGTTCGATGACGGGTTGGGGTTCGACGGCTCGTCGGTGCGCGGGTTTCAGGATATTCACGAATCGGATATGATTCTCATCCCCGATGCGGACACCGCTTTTGTTGACCCGGTGCTCGACGTGCCGACACTGGCAATCATCTGCGATATTTTCGACCCGATTACCCGCCAGCCGTACAGCCGCGACCCCCGCTATATCGCCAAAAAAGCCGAGGCGTACCTGAAACAAACCGGCATCGCCGATACCAGTTTCTGGGGTCCCGAAGCCGAGTTTTTCCTGTTCAACGATGTGCGTTACAGCAGCGGTACCAATGCGGCATACTACCACATTGACAGCCAAGAAGCGTGGTGGAACAGCGGCAAAGAGTTGGGACCCAACTTCGGGGCGCAAATTCCCGCCAAACGGGGCTATTTCCCCACGCCGCCCGCCGACCAGTTGCAAGATGTGCGCAGCGAAATTGTGCTCGCGCTGGAAGCCGCCGGCGTAACCGTGGAACTGCATCACCACGAAGTTGCCACCGCCGGGCAAAGCGAAATTGACCTGCGCTTCGATACCCTCACCCGGATGGCAGACAAAATTATGATTTACAAATATATCGTCAAAAACGTGGCGCGAAAATTCGGATTGACCGCCACATTTATGCCCAAACCCCTCTTCGGCGATAACGGCAGCGGGATGCACGTGCACCAAAGTTTGTGGAAAGGCGATAAAAACGTTTTTTACGATGAAGCGGGATACGCGCAACTTTCCGCCGCGGCGAAAAATTACATCGGCGGGCTACTGAACCACGGCTCATCGGTACTGGCTTTTGCCGCCCCGACCACCAATTCATACAAACGGCTGGTTCCCGGTTTTGAAGCCCCCGTCAACTTGGCATTCAGCCAGCGCAACCGTTCCGCCATCTGCCGCATTCCCGTTTATTCCGGCAGCCCCAAAGCCAAACGGGTAGAATTTCGCGCCCCCGACCCCAGCGCCAACCCGTATTTGGCTTTTGCCGCGTTACTGCTAGCCGGGTTGGACGGCATCCAATCGCAAACCGACCCCGGCTTGCCCATGGATGTTGACCTGTACGACCTGCCGCCGGAAGAATTTGCCAAAGTGAAACAAGTGCCCGATTCGCTGGCAAAAGTGCTGAACGTGCTGGAAAACGACCACGATTATCTGCTGGTGGGCGATGTTTTCACCCCCGATGTGCTGGAAAACTGGATTGGCTACAAACGCGAAATGGAAATTGACCCTATCCGCATGCGCCCGCATCCGTATGAATTTAATTTGTATTATGATATTTAAAGCACATCTTCTCGAAACCCGAAACTTTGAACCTTGACCCCAAACCCATATAATACCCGCTATGGGTAAACCAACACTTTCCCCCGCCGATTGCCAACTGCTGTTAACCACCGCCCCGCCCGCCGAAACCCTCGGCGCGGCGGTGGCAATCGTCGGGTTTGCCGAACCCAAAACCGCATGGGAACGCTTGCGCCGGCTGGCGCGTGCCGCCGACACCCCCTGCGATTTTATCGCCGCCCTGCTGGCACAACTTGCCGCCACCGCCGACCCCGACCGCGTGCTGGTAAACGTGGAACGGCTGACCACCAACACCCCGCACCCCGCCCGCCTGCTGCGCACCCTCACCGAAAACCCGCGCGCGCTGGAAATTTTGGTCACGGTTATGGCGGGCAGCCAATTTTTAACCGAAATTTTACTGCGCACCCCCGCCTATTTTTCGCAACTGGTGGCACACCACAATCTGTCGCAGGTAAAAACCCGCGCCGATTTTGAAACACGCATCGCCGCAGAAATTGCCCCCCACCCCACCGCCGAAGCCAAACTCGATGCCCTGCGCCGGTTTCAGCGGTGGCAATACCTGCGCATCGGCACCTGCGATTTGCTGGGGCTGTTCGATATGCCCACCGTCACCGAACAACTGTCGCGGCTGGCAGATGCGCTGGTGCAAGCCGCCCTGCGCATCACCGCCGCACATACCGGCATCAATCCCGCCGGCTTTGCCGTGCTGGCAATGGGCAAACTCGGCGGCGAAGAACTCAATTACAGTTCCGACATTGACCTGCTCTTCATCAGCGCCACCGCCGATGAACGCTATTTGCGGCTCGGCAAACGGCTCATCGATGCCCTGACCCGCGTTACCGCCGAAGGCTTCCTCTATCGCGTGGATATGCGGCTGCGCCCGTGGGGAAAAGTCGGCGCGCTGGTCACATCCGTGCCCGCCTACCTCAACTATCTGCACCAACATGCCCAACTGTGGGAAAAACAGGCACTGCTGAAAGCCCGGGTCATCGCCGGGGACGAACCGCTGGGCAACGATTTTCTGCATCAAATCGCCCCCGTCATTTTTGCCACCGCCGCAAACATCATCCAAACCGATGTGCGCACCATGAAAAACCGCATCGAATTGAATTTGCGGAAAAAGGGGCGCGGCTGGGGCGAAGTGAAACTCGGCGCCGGTTCCATCCGCGATATTGAATTTTTGACGCAATACCTGCAATTGGCACACGGCGATTCCCACCCCCAAGTGCGCAGCCGAAACACGCTCGACGGCTTAACGCGGCTGACGGCGCACGGGTTTTTATCTGCCGATGAACACCGCATTTTAAGCGAAGGCTATACGTTTTTGCGCTCGGTGGAACACTGGCTGCAAATGATGCACTTTCGGCAAACACACACCCTGCCCACCGCCGCCGATGCGCTGACCGCTTTGGCGCAGCGATTGGGTTTTAAAGGCGAAAACGCCGGCACCCAACTGGTTGACCATTACACCCGCCACACCGCCGCCATCCGCGCCATATACCGCCGCCATCTCTTCCCGGAAGAATCGCCGGTCACCCCAAAATCCGATTCACCGGCGGTACAGCGGCATTTGGCACGACTCGCACCGGCATACGCCACCACTTTCACCGAACCGGACATCGCCCGCCATGCCGCGCTGGCAGACAATTTGCGCCCCGACCGGCTGGCGGAAGTGGAAGCGCAATCGCTGGCAGATAACCGCTGGCAGGTCACCGTGGTGGCATTCGATTATTTGGGCGAATTGTCGCTCATCTGCGGGTTGTTTTTTGCCCATGGGCTGGACATTCACAGCGGCAATGTGTTCACCTACCGCCCCCCCGCCGAAAGCGCCCGCGACCGGCGGCGCAAAATTGTGGATGTGTTTGTGGTCAGCCCCGCCGCCGGGCAAACAATTTCCACCGACCTGTGGCAGCAATATGCCGCCGACCTGCAATCGCTGCTGGCACTGCTGGAAACGGGTAACGCAGCAGCGGCACAGGGCAAATTGGCGGAACGGCTTGCCGGACTGTATCGCCGGGCACGGGTTGATTCGCCGCGCATGTATCCCATCGACATTGAAATTGACAACACCGGCGAACCACATCGCACCGTGCTGCGGATTGACACGGTGGACACGGTCGGTTTTTTGTATGAACTGACCAACGCGCTGGCGCTGGCGGGGGTGCACATCGCCCGAATGTCCATCGGCACGGCGGGCAAACGGGTGTCGGACATGCTGCACATTACCGATGCCCGCGGCAAAAAAATTACCGACCCGCAAAAATTGCGTGAACTCCGCGCCGCTATCGTGCTGACCAAACATTTTACCCACCTGCTGCCCCGCTCGCCGAACCCCGCGGCGGCGTTGGTGCGCTTTCGGCAATTTCTCAGCCAACTTTTTGCCCGACCCAATTGGACGGAATCCTTAATTTCGCTGGAAGCGCCGGAAGTGCTCTCGGCGCTGACTCAATTGCTGGGCGTGAGTGATTTTTTATGGACGGATTTTCTGCGGATGCAGCACGAAAACCTGTTCCCCGTGCTGCGCAATTCCACGGCATTGGCTACGCGCAAAACACAATCGGATTTGAAAGCGGAACTGGCATCGCGGCTGGCGCAAGCATCCACCGCCGCCGAGCGCGTGCGCGCGCTGAACGCTTTTAAAGACCGCGAGATGTTTCGGATTGATATGCGGCATATTTTGCGCTATATCACCGTGTCGGGACAATTTGCCGCCGAGTTGACCGATTTGGCGGAAGTGGTGGTTTCGGCGGCGTTTGAAATGTGCCGCGAGTCGCTGGTCGCCCGGTATGGCGTGCCGCGGCTGGCAGACGGCACGCCCTGCGCCGTGAGCGTGTGCGCGCTGGGAAAATGCGGCGGGCGCGAGTTGGGGTTTGCCTCTGATATTGAGTTGATGGTAATTTATGCCGGCAGCGGGCACACCGACGGCACGGAACGCATTTCCACCGCCGAGTTTTTCGAGCGGCTGGCACAATGTCTGCCGGAAAAAATTCAGGCGAAACGGGAAGGAATTTTTGAAATCGACCTGCGGCTGCGTCCGTATGGCAAATCGGGCGCAATGGCAGTACCGCTGGCGGCTTTTCGGCAATATTACGCCCCCGACGGCGACGCCTGGGAATATGAACGGCAAGCGCTGGTGAAACTGCGCCCCATCGCCGGCGATACCGCTTTCGGCGCGGAAATTGTCGCTCTGCGCGATGCGTTTGTGTACACCGGCACCCCTTTCGATGTCACGGCGATGCGCGGCATGCGCGAGCGGCAGGTGCGGCATTGGGTAACGCCCGGCACGGTCAATGTAAAACTCAGTCCCGGCGGGTTGGTGGATGTGGAATATCTCATTCAGGGTTTGCAAATTACAC
>CAYPNZ010000066.1:0-9843 GCA_964411845.1 uncultured Anaerolineaceae bacterium | reverse complement strand
GAAAGCGGGAATCCATACCTTTTCTTCCGGAATGACAGATTTATGCAAGAGGTCTAATACGAAGTTACCGTTTGTTTTTGTATTTCCTCTCAATGATATACTCGCTGTCAAATTGAAGAAGTCCGCATGGAAAGAAAAGTGCGTGGCATGCGACAACGCCATTGTCATCGCATGCCACGCATCAAAGGGAGGCGCATGAGCGTTAGGGTGTTAATTGAAGCAACGTTTCCCGGGGTAAAAAGAGGGTTTCGGCGGGGGTTGGGGTATGGCGGTAGTAGCGTTCACCGGCACACCCGCGGCATAAAATAACGCCGTTTTGCACAACTTCCCGCTCGTTGATGATTTCTTCGCCGCAGACGGTGCATGTGACGCGCTTGCCGTTTTTGCTCCACAGTTTTGCCAGTGAGAAAGTGATTTCCACCGATTCGGCAATCAACAGCATCTCGGTGGGCATCCGTTGGTAGCCGAGCAGATAGGCTTCCCAGCGGTTGGCGGCTTCGGGGGCGTATTCCGGCGCGAGTTTTCGCGCGGCGGGGTTGGGGTACACCCGAAAGGCGCGTTCGGTTTTGCGGTCGATGAAAGTGGCGGCAACTTTGCCGAAATCCAAAATGCGCATGGTGCGCCGCCCAACCCAGCAGTTGGTCGCCACGGCGATACCGTCTGCGCCGCAGCCATCGGTTTCCACCACGGCGAGCAGACGTTTGTTTTTTTGCGGCACATCAATACCCAGCAGTTCTCCGCCCAGCAAACCCATCCGAATGCCCAAAACCTGTCGCGGGCACAAATGGCGGTGCAGGGCGGCACATTCCCGCATCAATTCTGCAATTTCAGGCATAGCATCCTCCGCGCATTATTTACCGATGGGGGTGTTTTTTCCCGCCAATGCCGCTTCCAGCGCCTCAACCATCTGCGTCAGTTGCGGCATTTCAAAATCTTCCACTTGTCCGGCATCGCAGAGTTTTGCCACGTTGGGGTCGATGGGCAGTTGTGCCACCACCGGTACATTTGCCAGTTTGGTCACTTCATCCACATGACTGCGCCCGAAAATTTCGTGTTTGGTGCCGGTTTCGGGGCAAATGAAATAACTCATATTTTCAACCACGCCCAACAGCGGCACGTGCATATCGAGGCTCATTTTTACGGCTTTGCGGACGATGAAATTCGCCAAATCTTGGGGGGTGGTAACCATAACCAACCCTTTGACGGGTAAATCCATCATCACCGTCAATTGCGCGTCAGAGGTTCCCGGCGGAAAGTCAATCAGCAGGTAGTCGAGCGGTCCCCAGATGACGCCGTTCCACAGGTCGGTAATCAGTTGGGCAATTTTTGAGCCGCGCCAGACCACGGGGTCATCGGCGTTTTTGAGCATAAAATGGGTGGAAATGAGCCGAATGCCCGTTTTGGTTTGACGGGGGATGATGCCTTCGGGGCTGCTGTTGAGGTGTCCCGTTTCGCCGAACAGGGTGGGAATGCTGGCGCCGGTGATGTCGGCATCAAACACGCCGACGCGATACCCTTTGCGCCGCAGAGCGACGGCGAGCATTGCCGTGGTGAGCGATTTGCCGACGCCGCCTTTGCCGCTGGTTACGCCGATGACATTTTTGATGGGGCTGAGTTGCCGCGCCAGCGTTTCCGGCTGGTGCGCTTGCGACGGGTCGAGGCTGAAACTGATGGGCATACCGGGCGCGTTGCCGTTGGCGGGCTGCGGTTTACTTTCGGCTTGCAGGCGGGCGAAAAGTTGTGCCACTTCTTCTTTTGGCATTTCTTGCACATCAATGCCCACATGCCCCACACCCGGCAGTTTCGCCACGGCATTGTGTACCGCTTCGGCAATGCCGTCGGCAAGCGGGCAGGCAAGGGTTGTCAGCGCCAGCACAAACCGCACGTTGTCGTCTTCAATTTCGATGTTGCGAATCATGTTCAGGTCAATCACGCTGCGGCGGAGTTCCGGGTCTATCACCGGGGTTAATGCTTGTCGAACTTCATCTACGGTTATCATAAAATTGTACCTCGAAAGATTTATTTTAAATTGCGGCGCGCTACGGGTTTAACGTTTTTAGGTACGCCAGCAATGCTGCAATTTCAGTATCAGACAGATGAAAATTAGGCATTGGGGTGTTGGGGTTGATGGCGCGCGGGTTGCGCAGCCAGCGTTCAATTTCGGCGGTGGATTTGTAGGTTAGAATGGCGTCGAGTTTGGGTCCCACCAATGCGCCTTCGCCGCCAATGCGATGGCAATTTTGGCAATCGTGCTTTTGCACCAGCGCCGCACCCACATCGGCGGTGGGTTCAACATTGTGAATCAGGTTAAGCCACGCTCGGGGCGGGGCAATATTCAACCAAAGAATGATTGCAATAATCAGTGCGATAAAAAACGGTATCTTTTTGCGCATCGTTTTTCTCCGGGGTATCCGGTTTGACCGCCACGAACCAAACCGGATACCCGACCAAAATAGAAGGGAGATGGAGAAACTAATTACGCCCGAACGACATTTACCGGCGTATCATAGAAACTGGCACTGCCGCCGATGGGGTCGGTGAGGCTGGCGTTTTTCAAAATCGGGTCTTCGTACATCACCGCATTGGGGCAAATGCCGGTTGCGCGGCGTTTATCGCCTTTTACCACGGTGTTATCAATGGTTACATCGGATGCGCCGTATGCCCAGTGTCCAAATGACCAACTGGCGGCAACAGTGCCGGGGCGAATGCCCTGAATGGGTTTTACTTTTCCGACAACCGGTTTCACTTCATCATTCGGCAGTTTCCACACGCCGTCGGCATTAGATGGCGAAACCAATTTTACCAAATCGCCCTCTTTGAAACCGAGTTTATCGGCATCGGCTTTGTTCATCAGCACGTAATTTTCGCTGGCGACGCCCAATTGTGCCCAATAGTTGCTGACGGTTCGCGATTGTCCGCCGTAAATGTGTTTAAATGTGAACAGTTGGAACGGGTAGTCGCCGCCGGCTTGCGGCAGAGCATTGCCGCCTGCATCTTGTGCCGGTTGGTAGTTGGGCAAGCCATAGAAGTTTTCGCCGGTAAGGCTGTGGATGCCGCTGGCAACATTGTCTACAAAAATGTTGAACAGCCCTTTGTACGGATGACCGAGTTTTTCGTTTTTATAGGCTTTGCTGAAATCTTCGTAGCGTCCGCCGCGGTTGAGCAGGAACACCACCCGCCGCCATAAACTTTCGTCGCCAACGATGGCTTTCCAGCGTTCTTCATCGAAGATGGATTTGGGCAGATGCCGGCGCGCTTCGCGGAAAATGCGCAATTCTTCATCGTCGGCTTCCGGCACGGCATCCGAGCCGTCTTCTTTGTCGCCGAAGGCAAGGTTTGCCGCCATCCGCAGGAAGTAATCTTGGCGGGTTTTAAAGTCCATCCCGTCACCGAACCCGTTTTTGCCGTAACCGGGTAATCCCATCTTTTCGGCGATGGCTAAAAATACCGCTTCCATACTGATGGGTTGTTCTTCGCCGAAGACGGTAACTTTTTCCGGCAGGGGGTCAACAATGGGTTGGCGGAATTTGCTGGTTTTCGACTGCACGGCGGGGGTGATGTGTGGTGTACCCCAGCGTTCCCAAATGGCGGTATCGGGGAAGAGATAATCGGCATACATACTGGTTTCGCCGATGACAATATCGTCGCCAAACACCAGCGGGATGACATTCGGGTCGGCGATGGCTGCCAACGTGGGGTTACCGCCGGGGGCGGCAAAGCCGGGTGTGCCTTTGTGCAGGTACAGCGCTTTGATGGGATACGGATAGCCCGATGCCGCACTGGGGATGATTTCTTGATAGACATTGCCGGTGTACGGGAACCACGGGCGTTTGGCGGGGTAGCCGTCGCGTTTAAAGAGGGTACTTTTTTCGTAATGCCATTTTTCGCGGGTGAGCGGCACGCCAAACGAGCCGAGTTTTCCGGGGTGCATACCTTTGACAATATTGAACGGTTGTCCGCTTTTGCTGCCGTCTTCGTGCCAGTGTCCGCCGCCGGCGCCAATGCCGCCCGTCCAGCCGGACACGCCAACCAGCACGTTCAGCATAATGATGGCGGTGGCGCTGTAATAACCGTTGGTGTGCTGCACCGGACCGCGATAGAAGTCTACCCCGACCCGTTTACCGTGGCTGGTAAATTCATCGGCAACTTCAACGATTTTTTTAACCGGAATGCCGGAAATATCCGCCCATTCATCGAGGGTGTGTGCCATAACTTCTTCTTTGTACAGTTGGAAGGCGGTTTTGTAATTGATGCCGTTAACCGTACCTTCGGCAAACAAATCACCTTCCACCGCATTGTCGGCATCGTTGGGGTCAACGGTTGTCAGCGAGCCGTTTTGGCTGACCACGAAACCATCCACATCGCCCAAGCCGGCTTCGTTGGGGCGCAGCAGGCGAGTCGGTTTGCCGTTTTCAATTTTGACCAAATAAGTGGCGTTTGTCCAACTGGTTTCGTCGTCGGCGGCAGCGGCGGCTTTGTTGGCGTTTGCCAAATATTTGGCATCGTAGCGTTCGTTTTCAACAATCCAGCGTCCCAACCCCAGAGCCAGTGCCGCATCGGCGCCGGGTTTAACGGGCAGCCACCATTTGGCTTTGGCGGCGGTTTTGCTCATGCGGGGGTCAACCACTGCCATTTTCATGTTGCGATACGTTAGCGACCATGTGACCAATTCGCTCATCGGGGTGGGACCGAAGTTGGCTTCGAATGCCCCCGTGCCGAAGAAGATGACCATTTCGGCGTTGGCGTAATCGGGTTTCAGGTGTTCTTTGCCGCCCCCCCATTTGCCGTTGCCTTTGTATTGGTTGGTCATTTGAATGGTGGCAATGTGGTGCGACTGCTCGCAGATGGTGGTGTGCTCGTACCAATTGACGGAACCGAACGCATCTTTGAGCCAGCGTTTGGAAAACTCTTTCCGCCCGTGCTCAATACGCCCGTCTTGAATGACAAATTGGTTGTTTTTCGGTCCCAAATCGGGATGATCCGGGTCAATCAACAAATCCAAATGCGCGGCGTGCTTGCTTTTAAATTCATCAATGGTCATATCGCCACCGGCAACAGCCATTGCATCTTCTTTGAGGGCTGCCATCAAATCGGGGTCGGTTACGGCGCGAATGTCTTTTAAGCCGGGGGTTTTGGTGCCGTCGGCAAAGGTGCCGCCGTTGACGATTTCGTTGATGGCTTGGTCGAAAGAGATGACTTCCCATTTATTTTCGCCGCGTTTACCGGCGCGTTTTAACACTTTGGTGATGCGGTAGGGGTCGTATTCGCTGTTAACTCCCGCTTGCCCTTTGGGGCACAATTTGGCATCGTATTTGGCGGCTTTGGCGGGTGGGGTGTCGTAAGAAAGGTGTGGCAGCATATTCATCGGGCTGTAAGGATTGCCGTCAATTTTTACCAGCACGCCGTCTAAAATTTTGCCTTTGATGGTGCAGGCGGTATGGCACTGCAAACACACGCTGTAAATGATGTTTTCGGCTTTGTTAAGCGGATATTCTCCGGCGGCGTGAACACCGGTTGCCATATCGTTAAATTCTCTGATTTTGTTGAAGGCGGTGTTCACATTGGCGGCAATTGCCAGCGATCCGCCCACCACTGCCGAGGTTTTTATAAAATCGCGGCGCGAAATTTCGCTATTGATGATTGACTTTCCGTTTTCTTTTCCGTTTGTGCTCATAGCGTTATGCCTCCTTTGTTTCCGGTTTTACAGGCAAAAGCGAGTATCCCAGGGCATACAGTGCCATGCCTACCCCCACAATACCCACGCTTAAAAACCATTCCATCATACTGGGTACATATTGGGTGGTCATACGCGGTGACGGGACGGCTTCTGTCAGTCCTTTCAATTCCGGCACGGATAGCGGCGGAATGACAATATTCAATCGCACGCCGACAAACGCCAGCACAATTGAAAGTCCGGCAACGCCAACCCAAAATGCGTTATTTTTGGTAGATTTGATAGTCAGCAAAATGATGGGAACAACCATCCCCAATCCAACCTGACCAATCCAGAAGACATACCAGAAAGGACCGGTCATTGTTTGAAGCAGCGGGGCAACATCACCGGGGATGGAACCGTACAGCGCGATGGAATATTCGGCGAAGGTGAAAATGAGGTCGAGCAGTACCAAACCCAGAACCAGTTTGCCCAAATCAGCGACCAAACTTTTGTGTTCCGGTGTGCCGCGATTGGGGGCGATGAACGCATAAATTGCGGTGAGTAACCCGCCGCCGGAAACCAGCGCCGAAACGAGGAACAACAGCGGGAACAATCCGCTGTGCCATGCCGGTCGGGCAGAAACAACGCCGAACAGTGCACCCACACCACCGTGGAACATAATTGCCAGCGGCACGCCGATGCTGCCCAAAATTTTAACTACCTTCATATCGCGCTCACGAGATTCGGGTGACACATCTTTGCTGCCGAGCGCCAATAAACGGCTGAGTGTGCCGGTAAGCCCCGGTTTTTTGCCCCAGCGGATGAAGTCTTGACGGGTTTCGTACCAAAATTCAAACAGCAGCAGCACAAAATATGCCGTGTACAGCCAAACCATCCACGCCATCATCGAATAGAAGTGGGGGCGGGTATACACTTCATAGAAGCGTGCCATATGTCCCAAGTCGAACCAAATGTGCAGCAGCGCCATCAACAGGGAAATGAGCGCGGTGAACAGTGCCAATCGGGCAATGGGGCGAAAACGCTCGACGCCGAAAGCATATACCAGTGCCGAAATGAGGAATGCACCGGCAGACAAGCCGATAAAGTAGATGTACATGGCAACCCACAAGCCCCACACAATCAGTTCGCCGTAGTTTGCCAGTTTGTGACCGGCAGTGACGCGCCAGTACCAACCGACAGCACCAATTGCCAGCATTACCAGTACCACAACCCAATAGGCTACGGTTAAGCCTTTGTTATTTTTCATTATTTCCTCCTCTCACCTTATGACAGGTAAAATACTTTCGGGTCGGTGCCGAGTTCGTCTTTTAGTTTGAAACTGTATCGCTCGCGCAGCAATTCCGAAACGAGACTGTCGGGGTCGTTCAAATCGCCGAAATAGCGTGCCCGCCCGATGCAGTCGTTGATACAAGCCGGCAAAAGTCCTTCGTGCAACCGTTGCACACAGAAGTTACATTTGCGCACATTACCAATGGGCGATTCATCTGCTTTGCGGGTGCGTTCTTCGCCGTACTCAAAGGTGGGGGCGGTTTCATACGGGGCAATCATCGGTGTGCCTTCGGTGTAAAATTCGCCGAAATCGAAGGTTCGCGCGCCATAGGGGCATGCCGTGATGCAATAGCGGCAACCGATGCACACATCGTAATCAATAACCACAATGCCTTCTTCGCTTTTCCATGTGGCGCTAACGGGGCACACATCCACGCAAGGGGGATTTTCGCAGTGCATGCACGGACGCGGCAAAAATGTTGCTCGCACGTTGGGGTAAGTGCCCACTTCTTCTTTGATGACCACCGTGTAGTTTACCCCCGGCGGCGTTTTGTTTTCGGCTTTGCAGGAAACGGTACAAGCATCGCACGCCACACATTTGGTTAGGTCAATGACCATTCCCCAGCGGCGTTCCGACGGCGGTTTTTGCAACGCCCGTTCCAAATCATCCATCATGCGGACTATCGCATTTTCCATTTGATTAACTACAACAGGCATAAATAACCTCCTTTGAAAATAGTGAATTAACAGCCAAAATCAGGCTCTTCGGGTCCCGGTGTGGGTGTGGGACCGGGTGTCGGAACAACATTGTTGCTCATCCAATCTTCATAAGCGGCATATCCTCCTTCCAAGTGGAATGCTTTGCTATACCCCAATTCGTGCATAATAACGACGGCGTGGGTGGAGCGTTTTTGGGTGTGGCAGTAAAACAGAATTGGGGCGGTTTTGCTGTTGGGCAGTTCGTCCAGATGTTTCATCAATTCGTGCAGCGGGATGTTGATAGCGCCGTCAATGTGCCCTTTGGCAAATTCATCCGGTTCTCGCACGTCAACGATGAACCAATCTTTGCTGTGGTTTACTTCATCGCGGACGAAAACATCTACCGGCAGGCGATAGCGGTGGGGGGGCAAGTTGGTCAGATAGTCGTCACCGGCTTGTGCAACGGCGGTTTGACGATAGAGTTCCAGCGCGGTGGGGTCGGTGGGGTTGACAGCAATGGCTTGCTGCGCCAGTTTCAGTGCGTCGGCATAATTGGCGGCGACGTATGCGTTTTGCGCCTGTTGCACCAGCGACCAATAATCTGCGTTTGCACTGCTATTGGCAACGGTTGGGGTGGGTGTGAGGGCAACGGCTGCACCGCCGCATGCCGCCAACGAAAGCACAATCGCTGTCAATATCAGTCCAATCAACCATGATTGTTTCCTCATATAAAATTCTCCTGTGTTTGAAAAATAAAAAGACAGACATGTAAATGTCCGTCTCCTTTGCGAAATTCGGCAGGCAAGTGTGTTTCCGCGCTTACCCCGGCTACCCGTAACGGGCAGCGGTTTGCCGCCATAGACTGCTATCCGTAGGCGCACAAACTCGGAGAGATGTGTATCGCTTTTACGGGAAAAGTGTAACACACTATGGTTTTGCCGTGTAGCGGGAGAATCCCGCTAAATTTAATTTAGTTGTGGGGAAAAATTCGGGGGTGTGGGGGAATTCCCCTACATTTCATCTTCGAGCATATTGTGTTTAAGGGCGAAGCGAACCATTGCCGCGCGGCTGTGAATGTTGAGTTTTTCCATAATGCGCGCTTTGTAGGTTTCTACGGTTTTTACGCTGATGAAGAGTTTTTGCGCAATCTCTTTGTTGGTATACCCCAGGGCGATTAGCCGCAAAACGTCCGTTTCGCGTTCGCTCAACCGAGAAAGGTCGGGGTCTTCTTCGCCGGTGGCAGAAGACAGAGAGTCTTCCAACAGTATTTTGGTGTGTGCCGGATGCAAAAAAACGCCGCCGCTGTATACGGTGCGGATTGCCGACAGCAGTTCGGTGTCGGCGGCTTGTTTTAAAACGTATCCGGCGCATCCGGCTGCCAGTGCTTGCCGCAAATAGCCGGGGTCATCGTGCATGGTTAAAATTAAGATGCGCGTTCGGGGTAATGTTTGGCGCAACTCGGGGATGAGTTCCAGCCCGTTGCATCCGGGCATATTGATGTCCAGCAGAATGACATCGGGTTTGTTGGCAGTGGCATTCGACAGGCAATCGTCTTTGCCGCTGGCTTCGCCCACCACGGTCAAATCGGGTTCGGCGTTGAGCAGAGATTTCAACCCGGCGCGCAATACGGCATGGTCATCTGCCAAAAAAACGCGAATTTTTTTCACAGGGGCACCTCTACAAAAACGGTTGTGCCTGTGTTGCTGCTTTCAATGGTTAGCGTGCCGCCCAGTAGTTCGGCGCGCTCTTCCATACTGTGCAATCCGACGCTGTTTCGGGTGCGGCGGATGTGTTCGGGGTTAAAGCCGTGTCCGTCATCTTCGATGATTGCCTGTACCCGCCCGTTACGCTGGGTGAGCAGCACGCTCAGCGTGCCGGCGGCGCTGTGTCGGGCGGCGTTGGTCATGGCTTCTTGCACAATGCGGTAAAGCGAAGTTTCGATGGGGCGCGGCAATCGTTGCTGTAAATTGCTGTGAATGTCAATGGTTAATTGCGGATAGTGTGCGGCAAATTCGGTGGTGTAACGTTCCAATGCAGATGCCAGCCCCAAATCATCCAAAATGCTGGGGCGCAGTTGGCGGCTGAGCAAGCGAACGTTTTCCAATGTTTCCGCGGCAATTTGACGGAGTTCTTTTTGTTTAAGGCGGGCTTCCACATCGTCCGTCAATTGCCCCAGCACCTTTAAGCCAACCATCAAC
>CAYPNZ010000065.1:0-9849 GCA_964411845.1 uncultured Anaerolineaceae bacterium | reverse complement strand
AATTTGACGCGATAATATCAATTGGCATCCGTGACAGACGGCGGGGGGGCTGGGGGGTGTCCCCCCGACAAAAAAACCTTCGCGCGGGGCGAAGGTTGTGTGGGGAAGGCGGGACTCGAACCCGCACGCCTTGCGGCACTTGATCCTAAGTCAAGCTCGTCTGCCAATTCCGACACTCCCCCGCAAAACAAAGACAAAGCGTAAATGGAAATTCGATTGCGGTCTATTATAACCAAAACTACCCGACGCGCAACAATTTTAGTCAAATGCGCAACACAGACGCTTTTTATGAGGCGGGAGGTATTCGATTGCCGCTCGATTGTTTACGGGCAACAGCCTGCCCCAGCGCAATGGAAACAAAGGCATTTAAACTAACACCTTCCTGCTTTGCCAAATGACTTAAGTCGCGGTGCAGGGATTTTGGCAAGCGCACCATAAACTTGCCACTATAATCATCGGTGCGTTTCGGTATCGGAACAGGTTCGCCGTCAACCAAAGCAGTTTCTATCCACGCAGACATTGCATCTTGTATCATTTCTGCCAACTCGGCAAAATCATCCGCTTGTGTCATACAGCCGGGGAGTTCCAGAACTTTGGCAAAATACCCCCCCGATTCATCTTTGATGACCTCGATAGTATATGGCAACTTTAAATATTCTTGCACGGTCATTTGAGTCATTCTTCACCGTCTAGAAGTTCATCTAGCAATACCAATAATTCTTTAACGTAAACCGACAGAATAAACGGCTTGCGTGTCGGAATGGTGATGCGCCATCGGTTGAGTGTGTAAATAGCGTGGCTGCCGCGCTGACGTTTTTGAAAACCAAGTGCCAGCAATACGGCATCAACATCGTCAAACCGAACATTTTTGGGGTTTCGACGCATTTTTTGAATGCGTTTATCTGCTTTGGTCATTGCTGTGTTCCCCACTAAAATAATACCATATCCGGTATCATCCGTCAATCCGACGGTATTTCTGCACACGCAGGTGGCAAACCGCGCCGATATTCATTCCCCGCTTTTTGCGTCGAAAATATGCACGCTGCCCGCGCCAATATCGGTGACGAACAACCGCCCCGCCGCCGCATCGAAATATACCCCCACCGGCTGCCGGAACGTTACCCCGTTCACCGTGTGCCACTCATCCAACACCGACCCGTCCGGTGACACCCGCCGCACCACTCCCGCCAGCGAGTTGGTCATAAACACCGTGCCGTCGGGTGCAGCCGCCAGATGACTGCCGTCCAACGCCACCGGCGCTTCCGTTACCCACACCCCCAGCACATTCCCCGCCGCATCGAGCCGCTGCCAGCGGTTGGCATTCGCCCCCTCGGTGACAATATACCCGCCAAACATATCGCGCAGCACATCCACCGGCTCATTCAACTGTCCCGGCGCATCGCCAAACGTGCCCAGCGTGCCCTGTAATGTCCCGTCCAAACCCACCAAAACGATGTTCCCCGTGCCGGTGTTGGCAATTGCCAGCATTTCCGACCCGGCGGAGTTTTGCAGCAGCGACAGCCCGCGGGGGTGATACAGTTGCATTTCCGGTGAACCGACGGCACGCAAAAATGTGCCGTCCGGCGCGAACCCGTATATTTTTTGCCGGGTGGAATCGAGCACCCATATCGAACCGTCGCCCGCGCGGACAACCGCCAACGGTTCCAAAAACTCACCGTCCGGCGTGTCGGTCCACGTGCCGCGGGGACTGCCGTCCGGCGCAAAAAGGTGCACGCCAACCGCGCCGGTATCCGCCACAAAAATAGTGCCGTCTGCAGCGGTAGCCACATCGCGCGGCGTGCGCAATCCCGCCGTCAGCGACAGCCGGTGGGTCAGGGTTATCGGTTTCGGTTGGATGGTGGCGGTCGGGGCGGCGAATGGCTGCCAGCCCGTGCCGGTCGGCGGCAACAGATTTTCGGGGGGGATGGGGCGGGGGACGGTTTCGCCGGGGGGTGTCCACGTTAAATGGATTTGTGAACGGCTCATATTGTCCACAAAATTTATTTCAATGGGATGCAGTCCCGCCGCAAGAGAGAGCACTTGTTCAAACGGCACATTCGGCATATTGGTGTGCAATACCGATTCGCCGTCCACGCGCAATTCGGCTTCGCCCACCGAGCGCAGTTGCAGGCGATAGATGCCCGTTTGCGGCACAACCAGCGACCCGCGCCAGCGCACGCTGTACGGTCGCGGCAGTGGCGTCAGATGGAAATAGATGTCCAGCAGCGGGTCAATTCGCGCCAGCGCGGGTGTGCCATTCCGGTTAGGATTCGCAAAATATTCACCGAGCAATCCGCGCGCCGAAACGGGGGGCACATACAAAAATCGGCGCGAGATTGCCGCCAGCGTGTCGCCGGGCACTTCCCATTGCAGTGCAAACGATGGCGCGCCGCCGGAAAATGTTGCTTGCACCCGCAAATGATGGTTGCCCTGCGCCAGCGTATATCGCGCCGATTGATTGCCCGTCCCGTTCAGCACGGGGAAACCGTCAATTTCCAGCGCGGTTTGGGCGGAAGTGTCGAGTTGAAAACGGTATGTGCCGAATTTCGGGGCGTACAATGTCCCTTCCCACACGGCAGTGAATGGCATCTCCGGCAAAATGCCGTCCGGCAGCGACAGACTTTCGGTGCGGAAGGCTTGCCGGGGAGGCGCGGCGGTGTCTGTGCCCTGCCACAGGGTCAACCCGATACCCTGCACCGCGGCAATATCGGCGGGCGAAAGTTCGGCAATGAAAACTGCCGGCGGGTTATCTGACCGGTTAGTTTCGGTGATGAATTTTGCGGCGGGATAGAATTGCTGCGCCTGCCGAAAAATTCGGCTGTCGTCGGGATGGATGAACAGTGCGGCGGGACGGCTGGCATCGGTGCGGATGGGCAGGGCATCGGGCAGGGTGAAAATGGTGGTGTGCGGCGCATTCGGCGCGAGAAAATCAATGGTGGGATGGTTCGCCAAAAAGGGCGACAGAAAAAAATCGGTATCTGCGCCGAGCCGCGCCATCTCTCGCCCGGTGATGGTTTCGGGGGTGGAAAAGGCGTTCCACACCGAAAAATCATTTGCCTGCCGCACAAAATAGGTGTGGGCATTAAAGCCGAGCAGATACAATGCGGCAATGGCGGCGGGGAGCAATTGCCATTTCAGCGGAATGGGGCGCAGGGTTTTTGCCCCTTCGCGGGCGAACCACAGCAACGGCAGCGCGGAAAAATACGCCACCGCAGGCAGCACGGCGATGGTGCGCAGCGATTGCGGCGCCTCAAAATCGAGCGAGAGAATACCGCCCAGCAATCCGATGGGGAGCAGCAGCAGGAAAAAACCGTTTTCGGCGCGGCGGATGTTTTTCAGCGCCAGCGCCAGCCCAAAAACGAAGAGCACCCCCATCAGCGGGTCGAGTTCCGGTTCGCCGGGTAAATTGTGCCGTCCGTTATTGTCGCCGTGGATGTGGAACATCTTCAAATGGCGTTCGGCGCTGACCAGCAGCGCGTGCGGCAAATTCGGGTCGTCGCGGCGGTTTAAAATGGAAGTGGTGCGCACGCGATACCAATATGAATCGGGATGGCGGGCGGCATACTGAATCACCGGCATGGCGGCAATCCACACGGCAATGCCCAGCGCCAGCAGTTGCCAGCCGAGCCGTTTTCTGCGGCGTGCGGCAGGCTTCCAAAAGCCGATGCCGAGTATGGCGAATACCCCCACCGCCGCGATGAAAAGTCGGAAGGCGGTATAAAATGTTACGCCCCAACCGATGGTCAACCCGGCAAAAACGGCGTCGCGCAGTGTGCCGCGTTTCAGGGCGCGGGTCAAAAAAAAGAGGGACAGCAATTCAAAAAAAGGGGTATCAATGCCGGTCATTGCGATGCGGCTGAAATTGATGTCCCAGCGCATCACCGCCAGCAAAAAAGCAAAAATCAAGCCGAACCGCGCGCCGCGCAATTCTCTGCCGAGCAGGAATGCCGCCAACACCCCCCCCCATCCGAAACCGACGGAAACAAGCCGCATGCCCCACACGGTATCGGAAAAATATCGCAGAGCAAGACTGTACAGCCACAGCAGTTGCCCGCTGATGTTGATGGGGTCGTAAAATGCGGGTTTGTACAACGGGGTGGCAAGCCAGCGACGGGCTTGCAGCCCGGCTTCGGCTTCATCATACCAAATGCCGAATGGCAATTGGCTGAAATGCCACACGCGCAGCGCCAACGCCAGCAGCAACACGATGCCCAGCGCGATGGCAACGGGCGAACGTAAGCGGCGAAGGGCAAAACGGGTATCGGTGCGGGTGAGGGTCAGCGCGGCGGCGATTAGCGCGATGATACCGGCGGCATAAAATTGCCACGCTTGCGGCAGGGTGGCGGTGCGGTCGAAAAATTGCATCCCCAACAGCGACAAAAGTACCGCTAGCGCCATTAACCCCGTTCCGGCGATGCGCCGCCAGCCGGGCAGAACGAATGCCGCCGGAGCGGCGGTTTTTTGCGAATCGGTATGGGTTGCCGCCGCCCGCCAAAAAATCGCTGTGCCCAGCAACAGCAACAACGCGCCGTCCCATATGCTTTTTTCGCGCAGCAGCGCGTTGCCGGTCAACCCGATTGCCAGCGCCAGCAGTGCCAGCGCCAGCCGGTTCAGCGTGCGGCGGGGGACAAGTTTCAAGTTCCGAGTTTCAGGTTTCGGGTTCAAAATTGCCAAATTGCCGGATTAATAGGGTAGGCATCGCCGGGGTATTCCGGTAGGTTGTGTCCGTCATTCGCCATTACCCCAGCCCAAACGCTGCATTAGAGTGCGATAGAAATAACTTTTTTCCTGCAAGCGCAAAAAGCGGCTGACTTGCGGGCTGCCGGAAACTTCGATGGTGTCATCGTGCGCCAACTCAATATCGAATTGCCCGTCCACGGTGAGAATGGCGGTGTGGTCGGTGGCAACGGTAATGCGCACCGTGTCGCCTTCCGCCAAAACGATGGCGCGTTCCAAACTGAGGTGCGGCGCCAGCGGGATGAGCAGAAAGTTTTTCAGTTCCGGCGGTAAAATGGGACCGCCGGCTGCCAGCGCATACGCGGTCGAGCCGGTGGGGGTGGACAGAATCATCCCGTCGGCGGTGTAGGTAGTCAGGTAACTTTGGTTGATGAAGGTTTTTAGGCGTACCACCCGCGCCAGCGACCCGCGGCTGATGGCAACTTCGTTTAGCGCGTGAAATTGCCCCGTTTCAGTGCCGTTGTGAAAAACGCGCGCTTGCACCATCAACCGCGCTTCGATGCGGTAGGTGCCGGTGAGCAGTTGCTCGAAACGGTCTCGCCATTCGGCGGGGGCAACTTCTGCCAAAAAACCGAGCCGCCCCAAATTGACCCCCATTATCAGCGTGCCGTGCGCCACGGCAAGGCGCGCCGCGCGCAAAATAGAGCCGTCGCCGCCGAGCGTGATGAGCAAATCGGTGTCGGTGATTCTTTGGGAAATGGCAGGTTCATCCCAACTGCTGCACACCCAGCCGGAAACGCCGAAACTCTCGATGAATTCGAGCATTTCGGCGACCATCACCCGCGATTGCGGTAATTTCGGGTGATACAGCAATCCAATTCGGCGGAAGTTCGGTTTGGGTTTCAATTTGCGTTCAAATGCCGGATGATTTCCGGGAATGGGACATCGGTTTGGGTTTTGGTTTCCAAATTGCGGATGGTAACCACTTCTCGCGCCAATTCTTCTTCGCCGATGATGATGGCGAATTTGGCGCGGCTGCGGTTGGCGCTTTTCAGTTGGGCTTTCAAACTGCGGTCGCCGAAACTCATTTGCGCCGGAATGTCGGCATCGCGGAGTTGGGCGGTCAGCCGGATGGCTTCCGCTTTTGCCGTTTCGCCGAGGTATGCCACAAATGCCAGCGGGGTTACGGCGCGCGGCGGTTCGATATTTTGCGCTTTCAGGGTTAGCACAATCCGTTCAATGCCGGAACCGAAGCCGATGCCGGGGGTGGGTCTGCCGCCGAGTGACTCAATCAAGCCATCGTACCGACCGCCGCCGCAGATGACATCTTGCGCGCCCAGCGAGCCGGGCGCTTTAATTTCAAAGACGGTTTTCGTGTAATAGTCCAGCCCCCGCACCAATTTATGGTCAATTTGGTATGGAATGCGGCGCGATTCAAGGTAGGTGCGCAACTTGCGCAGATGGTCGGCGCAGTCGTCGCACAGATGGTCAACAAATTGTGGCGCATCTGCCAGCAGGGGGCGCGTGGCTTCTTCTTTGGTGTCTAAAATGCGCAGCGGGTTTTGTTGCAGGCGGCGTTGGTCATCTTCCGGCAAAATTGATTCGTATTGCCGGAAATAGTCGGTTAATTTTTGGACGTATGCGGGTTTGCAGGTGGGGCAGCCGGTGGAATTGAGATGCAATTTCAGCCCGGTGAGTCCCAAATCGCTGAACAGAAACCACGCCGCGCCGATGAGTTCGGCATCCACGGCGGGGTCGGTTTCACCCAGAATTTCCAAATTCAGTTGCGAGTGCTGGCGATAGCGTCCTTTTTGGTTGCGTTCGTGCCGAAAGAGGGGACCGGTCGTCCACAGTTTTAATGGGGGCGGCTGGGTGTGCAATCCGTTTTGAATGTAGGCGCGCATCACGCCGGCGGTAAACTCCGGTCGCAGTGCCAACATATCGCCGTCGCGGTCTTCAAAAACGTACATTTCCTTTTCGACAATATCGGTGCCCTTGCCCACCCCGCGCCGAAAAAGTGCGGCTTGTTCTAAAATGGGGGTGTCAATGCGCTCAAAACCGAATAAATCCATAGTGTGTTGGGCGCGTTCCAGCACGAAACGCCAATAGCGCTGGTCGTCGCCGAGCACATCTTGCATACCGGTTACACGTTGGTAGAGTAGTTTTGCCACAAAAGCCTCCGGGGAGTGTGAGGTTTAAAGTTCAAAGTTCAAGGTTCAAAGTTCAAGGTTCAAAGTTTGAAGCGGGGAAATTTATATTTATAATCCGTGCCATCCGTGTTCTATCTTACGTATGTCCTATATGACTTGTCTGAAAAAAGGTTGCTTTTTCACCACAGAGGCGCAGAGAAGCAGAGAATCTCATATTTTTGAGTTTGGCATCAAATTTGCCGGCAAAATCGCAGATACCGGCACATAGGCGGCTCTCAAACTTTATTTTTCTCTGTGCCTCCGGTTCTCCGGGGTTTAATTTTTAACCCTTTTTTCAGGGGAGTCCCTATATAGTTGCCGAAATTGTATGATATTTTGCGCCATCGAGCAATTCGATTACCGTGTCAATCGGCGGTTTTGGGATTTTTTGCCGCTTCCCACAAAATGAACAGTGTGATTGCCACCAAAACGATGATGGCAATCAGTTTGTAAATTCTGGATGAAATGATGAATGCCAGCAGTCCGAATGCCAGCGAAAAGGTGTAATAACCCAGCACGATGGCGCGGGTGCTGAAACCCATATCCAGCAGACGGAAATGCAGATGGTCGCGCCCGGCAACCAGCGGCGACCCTTTTTTACGCCAGCGCCACAGCATCAACCACGCCACATCAATGATGGGAATGCCGAGTACCAGCAGCGCGGTGGCAACTTTGGCGGGGGCAAGAATGCTCAACGATGCCAGTGCCCAACCCAGCGTGAGACTGCCGGTAGACCCCATAAAAATTTTCGCCGGCGAAAAATTGAACGGCAAAAATCCAAGGGTCGCCCCGGCAAGCGCCAGCGGAAAAAGATACACTCGGTCTTGTCCCAGCCGGTAGGCGTGCCACGCAAAAAGTAAAGCGGCAATGGCGGTAACACCGGCTGCCAGCCCGTCCAACCCGTCCAAAAAATTGATGGTGTTCATCATTCCCATCACCCAAAAGATGGTGAGGGGATAGGTGATGAACCACGGAAAGATGACCACCCCGAAAAACGGGACGGTAATTTTCTCGATGAAGATGGTAAAAATGATGGCGATGATACCGGTGGCAAATTGCGCGGCGAATTGCGGTTTTGGCGGCAGGTCGAGTATATCGTCCAGCAAGCCGTACACGAAGGCAAAAAATGCGCCGGCGATAACGCCCGCCAGTAAAATTTGGTCTGATGACCCGTGCGGCGGGCGGTAGCGAGCCAGTGTCAGCAGCGATGCCGCCATAAAACCGGCGAAAATCGCCACCCCGCCCAGCCGAGAAATCAACCCGTGATGCTGCCGCCGCCCGCCGGGGGCATCGGCAATGCCCAGCCGGGGACCCAGCCATATCATCAGCGGGGTGAGCAGTGCGGTTATTGAAAATGCCGTGCCAAAAACCAGAAACGTCATTCGTCCCAAAAATCTTCCAGTTGTACCCCCAACCCGTCTGCCAGCCGATTGACAAAAGCAAAATAGCCTGCAATTTGGTTGATGTCCAAAATGGCGCGGTCGGAAAAGCCGTGTTCCCGCAGCGAAATGACATCTTGCTCAACCATCTGCCATGGGGTGAGGGTCAGTTTTACGGCGTAATCGAGCATGGCGCGCTGCGCCGATGTCAAGTCGGCGCGGGTGTAATCGGTTTTCAGTTGTTCCACCAGCGCCGGATTTCTGGTGAGCCGCAGGAGTCCCGCTCCGTGATGCTGTACTCAGTAGCGGCAGTGGTTCACTGCGGAAACAACCACGCCAATCATTTCGCGCTCCGGGCGGCGGACAGGCGATTTGCCGTACATTACCGTTTTGTACAGCAGCAAATGCGCGCGCATCGAAGGTATGTTCAGGCTATGAATTTTGACGATATTGTCTACCCCGCCCCACCGTTCGAGATTGGCGGCGTATACCGCTGCCAATTCGCCGTCGGCATCTGTTTCAGAGATAACGTCAATCCACGCGAATTTGTTTGCCGCCATTATGCCGTTCCGAATTGGCGGTCGCCCGCGTCGCCCAAACCGGGCACAATATAGCCGATGTCGTTCAGTCGTTCATCAATGGCGGCAATATAGATGGGCACGTCGGGGTGTGCTTTTTGCATGGCGGCAATGCCTTCCGGGGCGGCGATGATGCCGATATATTTGATGCGTTTGGCGCCCCATTTTTTCAGAATGTCCACCGTTGCCACCGCCGAGCCGCCGGTTGCCAGCATCGGGTCGAGCACCAAACAAACCTGTACGGTCGGTGCAATGGGCAGTTTGTTGTAATATTGCACCGGTTTCAGGGTGCGTTCATCGCGGAAAAGCCCGATGTGCCACACCTCGCTGCCGGGCATCATTTCCCAAACCCCTTCGACCATACCCAGCCCGGCGCGCAAAATCGGTACCAGCCCGATTTGCTCCTGCAACAAAAAGCCGGTGGTGCGAGCCATCGGCGTTTCAATTTCAATGGGGGCAATTTTTAGGTCTTGGGTCGCTTCGTATGCCAGCAAAATCGAAATTTCCCGAATCAACTCGCGGAACTTTTTCGGTTTGGTGGCTTTATCGCGCAGTTTTGCCAATTTGTGTTTAACAAGCGGGTGTTGCGATTCAAAAACCAGTTCACTCATAGCGGTTCTCCTCAAAAAAACTATGGGGTTGCTCACCGGTTCACAAAAAAACCCGGGCTGATATGCCGGGCTTCCGTGGAAACCATTTTATTATACCCCAAAACCCGCGAACTCACAATTCCATATTGTGCCATATCCTTTACGTATCGTTTACGTAATGTTTATTTTTCTTTACGTGAAACTCACGTAGTTTTTACGAAGATATCACTTTCCCTTCACCCATAGCAATGCCGCTCTCCCTTACACTGAAGACAGCAACAAATGATTTTATTGGAGAACGGCACAATGCGAACACAAACACACACACTGAAATTAGCGATAATCCTCTCCGTGGTGATATTGTTGTTTGCCGATTTGCCGTTTTTTGCCGCCCCGCCCGCCGATACCCCCGATACCTCGACACTTGTTTTGGCAG
>CAYPNZ010000064.1:0-9871 GCA_964411845.1 uncultured Anaerolineaceae bacterium | reverse complement strand
CCCGCGGGAATCAAGCGTCCCTGCGCCACGGTGAAGCACTGTGCCGCCGCGCGGAAATCGGCGTCAAAATCGCTCCAATCGGTGGTGGTGAGAAAGGCTTGCCCGTTTTGCTCAATCATTTCGATGACCTGCCGCCGCCGCACCGCATCGAGTTCGCTCATCACATCGTCCAGTAGCAGCACGGGGGTTTCGCCGGTTTTGTCGCGCATCAGCGACACCTCCGCCAGTTTGGTGCTGAGCGCGGCGGTGCGCTGTTGCCCCCGCGAGCCGAACAGGTTGATGTCCACCCCGTCCACCAAAAAATGCAAATCGTCGCGGTGGGGACCGAGCAGGGTTACGCCGCGCGCAATTTCATCACGGCGCAGCGATTGCAATTTGCTTTTAAAGGCGGCTTGCACCGCTGCCGGCGGTGGGGCGGGGATGGCTCGCGGCGGCAATTTCTCGGTGATGAGCGGCATTTGGTAATCGAGGCGCGGGCGGTCATGCGGGTCGAAACTGGGAGCATAATATAGCCGCAAGCCCTCTTGCCCGTCGCTCAGCGTGCGGTGTTTGCGGCGGGCAACGGCATCCAAATCCAAAATGGCATCGTGGCGGCGGATAATCAGCAGTGCGCCGACGGTGGTCAATTGTTCATCCCAAAAATCCAACTGGTCAATCGAGCGACGGTTTTCCGCCAACTCTTTCAGCAGGGCGTTGCGCTGGGTGATGAGTTTATTGTATTGGCTCAGGGCGCGACAATATTCGCGGTCAATTTGGCACAGCACGCTGTCAAGATACCGCCGCCGCACAGACGGTGAGCCGGTGATGAGCGCAATGTCTTCCGGCAAAAAAAGCACGGTGTTCAATGTGCCAATGACATCCATGGCACGTTTTTTGGTGTCGTTCAGCCGCACGTCTTTTTTATAGCGTTCCCCTTCTTTCACGATGGTGATGGTAATTTGTGCCGTGCCGCCGTTGCGTTCCACCTGTGCTTCGGCGCGTAAAAAAGGCAGTACGTCATTTTTTGCGGATAGCCAATTTAGCAATTGCCGGTCGCTGCGGGCGTGGGGGGTGGTTATGGCAGACAGAAAGTATATCGCTTCCAGCAGATTGGTTTTGCCCTGCGCGTTTTGTCCCTGCAACAGGATGGGCGCGGGGCGAAAAGTTTGCTGCAACCGGCTGTAATTGCGGTAATTTGTCAGCGAAAGTCGGGAAAGATACATGGTGAATAGCGAGTGACGAGTGACGAATAGCGAGTGACGAATAGCGAATGACGAATGACGAGTGACGAATAGCGAGTGACGAATGGCGAGTGACGAATAGCGAGTGACGAATGGCGAGTGACGAATAGCGAGTGACGATGATGGTGCGAACGTCACTCGCCCGATTGTTTATTTTTCGGCGTATTCGTGCATAAAGTGGATGCTGGCTTCGATGCCGCGATAGAAATTCGGCAGGTAGAATCGCTCGTTGGGGGCGTGCAGGGCATCATCGGGCAAGCCGATACCCATCAGTGCCACCGGCATACCGAGATGCTGTTGGAACATCAGCACCACGGGAATAGAGCCGCCTTCGCGGGCGAAAAGGGGTGTGTTGCCAAAACTGGCTTGGTAGGCTTTAGTCATCGCTTCGATGGCGGGGTCGTGGCGGTCAACCAGCGCGGCGGGCGCGCGGTCGAAGGCGCGGATTTCCACGGTAACGGTATCGGGGGCGATGTCGTTTACATAACTCATAAACTGGCGGACAACTTTATCGGGGTCTTGGTTGGGTACCAGCCGCATACTCAGTTTGGCAAAAGCGCGCGCGGGGATGACGGTTTTAGCGCCTTCGCCGGTATAGCCGCCGACAATGCCGTGAATTTCAAATGTCGGGCGCGCCCCGATGCGTTCGTGCACGCTGAATTCCTTTTCGCCCCACAACTTTCTGGCGCCGGTTTCTTCCAAAATGTGGTCGGGCAGTTGTTCCATCAGTGCGTGTTCTTCCTCGCTGATGGGCAGCACGTCATCATAAAAACCGGGAATTTGCACCGTGCCGTTTTCATTGTGCATTTTTGAGAGAATTTCTACCAGAGCGGTGAGCGGGTTGTGAATGACGCCGCCATATTGACCGGAATGCAGGTCATGGTCGGCGCTGCGAACTTCCAATTCCAAAATTGCCAGTCCGCGCAAGCCATACGCCACTAGCGGTTGGCTGGGGCTGAGGATGTGGCTGTCGGAAATGAGGGCGCAATCGGCGGCGAGCAGGTCGGTATGGGTGGTGATGAACGCCTCTAAATTTTTGCTGCCGACTTCTTCTTCGCCTTCCAGCAGGAATTTCACGTTGACGGGAAGTTTCCCCCCCGATTTGAGCATGGCATCCACGGCGGCAATGTGGGCGAACATTTGCCCTTTGTCGTCGGTTGCGCCGCGGGCATAAATGTAATCGTCGCGGATATCCGGTTCAAACGGCGGCGTTTGCCACAAATGGATGGGGTCAACGGGTTGAACATCGTAATGCCCGTAAATCAGTACGGTGGGGGCGTTACCGGCGTTGAGCCAGTCGCCATATACCACGGGATGCCCGCCGGTAGCCATCACCTGCACGTTTTCGATGCCGGCGGCGGTTAGCCGGTTGGCAACCCATTGCGCGGCGGCTTTCACGTCGTCGGCGTGTTCGCTTTGGGTGCTGATGCTGGGAATGGACAGCAGGGCTTTCAATTCGTCCAGATATTCGGAACGGTGGGTTTGAGCATACGTTAAAGCATCGGTGCGCATAAGTGCTCCTTCGGGTGAATGAAATAGATGTTTCGGCTATTATAACCCAAAATTTGATTATCCCAAAGATGTGATACAATTTGAGTAGCGAGTAGCGAGTAGCGAGTAGCGAGTAGCGAGTAGCGAATGACCGAGAAAATTCAAACCGTGCGATTTACCCTGCCTTTACCGCCGAGCATCAATCAACAGTATGCGCGGGCGGGGAATCGGCGGGTGCTGACCAAAGAAGCAAAAGCATTCAAAAAAGCGGTGAAGTTGCGTATTCACAAATTGCGGGTGGATGAAACTATCTCCGAGCCGTTCATTGCAGCATTGCAAAACGGTTGGATTGGGATTTTTATGGATATGTATTTTGAATCGCCGCTGAAACGCGATTTGGACGGCGGCTTGAAAATTACGCAAGATGCCATTTTAAGCGAGTTGGGCATTAACGATAACCGGGTGGTGGACATCCATTTGGTAAAACGAATTGACCCGCTCAACCCCCGCGTGGAAATTGAATTGGAAGCCATCCCCGATTGGGAATTCAGCGACTCGTATGCCTATTTGGGTGAATGAGCCGCGCCACAATTCCCGATTTATTTTCCCCAACTGATGAGCCGTTCATCCACACCGTGATACTGCACGTTAAACCGCGATGCCACCGCCGCCGAAAATAGCGGCTGGGGATTGCTGCCGTCGGCATTCATAACCCAAAATTCCCATTTGCCGCGGCGGTCGGTGACGAATGCAATCCGGCTGCCGTCGGGCGACCACGCCGGCGCGGCGCTGTTGACCGGTTCACCCAGCAATGGCTGCGATGGCGTCAGCCGCTGCCGCGCGCCGGTGGCGGTATCAATGGTGTACACTTCCCAATGGTTATCCTGCCGATAGGTAATTGCCACCGCGCTGCCGTCGGGCGACATAACCGGCGCGTGGTCGTGCAAGTCATCACTGAACGGGAAAAATACCCCGCGGTTCAAATCCAACTGCTGCAATCCGATACTGCTGCCGAAGACCACCCGCCACGGGTTGGCGGCGTCCCACGTGGGCGCAAAAGAATAGGTTTGTGACGGCAAATCTTCAAATGCGCCGGTGGCGGCATCAATGCGGCGCAATTGCCAATGGGGGTCGGGCGGCAGTTTAAAACAGAGTTGAAATCCCTTAAATTCAAAATCATAAGCGTTGGACGGGGGCGGTTTGGGCAACGACCCGTCCGGGCGCAGGGGCAGGCATTTTTGTTTGACGGTCGTCCGTCCGCCGTGCTGAAAACTGATGACCAGCGCGCTGCCGTCGGGCGACCACGCGGGCGATTTCGGCGCGACCATTTCCCCGAGCAATTGCCGTTCGCTGCCGCGCGAAATGTCGTATAGCCAAACCGCGCCGATTTTGCCGGGTCCCCAGCGGGTAAACGCAATTGTTGCGCCGTCGGGCGACAGCGCGGGGTCAATACCCGCCGACAGCCGCCGTAACCCGCTGCCGTCGGCGTTGACCAAAAAGAAGTCTCCGCCGGTTTCGGGCTGGATGACCAATGTGCCGCCGACTTTTGGCGCGGTGGTGCGGACGGTGGCGCGGGGCGGTTGCGTTTCCGCCGGCGGGGTGAGGGGCGGGGTGGGTGTTTCGGTTGGCAGCACGATGAGCGCGCGGGTGGGCAGCGGCGGCAGCGGTGTATCGGTGGGGGTGGCGGTTGCCGCCGGAATTGCGGTCGGCGTTGGCGGCAGTGGTGTGCGGGTGGCGGTGGGTATATTTTCCGCCGCCACAACAAGGGTCGGGGTGGCAGGGGGTTTCCCCGGCGAAGCGCAGCCGGTCAATATAATTGCCAGAATGATGATGGGCAGTACGATTTTTTTGTGGGTCATGACAGCCTGTCACTTTCTATTTGTCGTCTCAGTCATCATCGGTGCGGGTGCGGCGCTGTTTAAAAATGGCATACGCCACAATTGCGCCAAACCCCACGCCGAAAATAATGCCGTTCAGCGTGTTTCCGGTGAAAAAACCGATTGCCACACCCAATGCGATGGCAATGGCAACACGTGTGCCTGCCCCCATTATGGTATCCTCGCGTACCAAATGCTTGCCAGCCCGACGAGCACCGCCAGCGCCAGCAACAGCCATACCGTTCGGCGGGTTTGCGGCGAAAGTTTGCGGGCAGTGCCGATGCGTCCCATATTTGTGCCGAATGCCACACCGAATGCCACGCCAAAGGCAATGCCAAAACTCATCCCCAACCCAAGATTTCCCAGTGCCGTGCCCAATGCTATCCCCATACCGATACCCAGCACCACACCGATACCTAAATTTCGATTGCTTTTTTCTGCCATTGCTCAAAAACCCTTTCGTTATTCATACCGCAGGGCATCAATCGGGCTGAGCCGCGCGGCGCGTGTGGCGGGATAAATGCCGAAAAACACTCCCACCGCCAGCGAAAAACCCGTCGCCAGCAAAACCGCACCGGGGGTAACCACTGTGGTCAATTTTGCCAAATTGCCGATTAAAATTGAGCCGATGATGCCCAAAACAATGCCCACTGCGCCGCCGATTACCGAAATGACCACCGCCTCTATCAAAAATTGCGACAGAATATCGCTGCGTTTGGCGCCCAACGCTTTGCGCAAACCGATTTCGCGCGTTCGTTCCGTTACCGAAACGAGCATAATGTTCATAATGCCGATGCCGCCCACGACCAGCGAAATACCGGCGATGGAACCGAGCACGATGGTGAAGATGGCGGTAATATCGCCGAACACGGCAATCAAATCGGCTTGATTGATAACCGTGAAATCATCGTCATCTTTAAAACTGATGCGATGACGTTCGCGCAAAACTTGGCTGATTTCATCGGCGGCAGTATCCATCAAATCTTTATCGGTGACTTGGGCGAAGATGACCGAAACCACATACGAGCCGCGCACCACCGGCGCGGAAAAAAGCCGGCTTTGCGCGGTGGAAATCGGAATGAGTACCACGTTGTCTTCATCGCCGCCAAAACCGCCGGAACTCCCTTTTTCTTTCAGTACCCCTTTTACGCGGAAGGGGACATCGTTAATTTTTACGGTGCGCCCGATGATGGTGATTGCCGGTTCATCGGGGAAGAGGCGTTCGACCACCCGCGCACCGAGCAATGCCACCCGCGAGCGTCCCGACACATCATTTTCGGTGATGAATTCGCCTTCCAGCACCTGAAAATTGCGCACGGGTCCATATTCCGGCGTAATGCCGTCCACCGTGGAAAAGGTATCGCGTTTGCCGGCGACAATCGTCCCGCTGCGGGAATATACCGGCGCGACGGCGTTCACATCGGGCACGTTGAACACATCGCGCAGGGCTTCGGCGTCACCCATTGTCAGTGGCTGTGCGCTTCGCCCGGCACGCGCGCTGCCCGGTCTGTTGCCGCTTTCCAACTGTCCCGGTACCACAAAAAGTAAGTTTGTGCCCAAACTGGCAAATTGCTGGTTGATGAATGATTCAAAGCCCTGCCCCACCGAAATGAGCGCGATAACCGCGCTAACCCCGATGATGATGCCGAGCATTGTCAGGATGGTACGTAATTTGTTTACGGCTAAACTTCGCAGTGCGATGAGTAGATTTTCTGTGATTTGCATGGTTCAAGGTTTCAGGTTTCAAGGTTGCAGAGTTGCAGGGTTGCAGGGTTGCAGGGTTTCAAGGTTTCAGGTTCAAGGTTCAAGGTTCAAGGTTACGTTTCACGCATCACGTTTTACGCAATACGCCTCACGTTTCACGCCACAATTCTATCCCGTTAAATCGCGGACGCGGACGCTGTATGCGCGGTCGCCGGCGCGTTTGGGGTTGGCAACGGGTTCATCGCTGATGATGTGCCCGTCGGACAAACGGATGATGCGCCGGGTATGCCGGGCAATTTCCGGCTCGTGGGTGACAAAAACAATGGTGATGCCGCTTTCTTCATTCAATCGCTGAAAAATTGCCATAATTTCCGCGCCCGATTTTGAGTCGAGGTTGCCGGTCGGTTCGTCTGCCAAAATGATGCTCGGTTCGTTAACCAACGCTCGGGCAATGGCAACCCGTTGTTGCTGCCCGCCGGAAAGTTCGTTCGATTTATGGTGCAGCCGGTCGCCCAGCCCCACGCTTTCCAGCGCGATGGCGGCGCGGCGATGGCGTTCTTTGCGCGGAATGCGGTTATACACCATCGGCAGTTCCACATTTGCCAGCGCGCTGGTTCGCGGCAGCAGGTTAAAATTTTGGAAAACGAAACCGATTTTGCGGTTGCGCACCACGGCAAGTTGGTTGTCGTCCATTTTGCCCACTTCTTCCCCGCCGAGAAAATAGGTGCCGCCGGTCGGTTTGTCCAAACAGCCGATGATGTTCATCAGTGTGGATTTTCCCGAGCCGGACGGACCCATAATCGAAACCAATTCGCGCTCGTGCACCGTCAGCGAGACACCCCGCAGGGCATGCACCTGCACTTCGCCCATTTGGTATATTTTGGTAATATTGTGTATTTCAATAACCGGTGTTTTTTGGTCGTTTGTCATTGGTTAATTTCCGCCCGGACCGCCGATGGCTTGCCGCAGTTGCTCGCGGCGCGAACTTTGCCGGATGGCGATGGTGTCGCCGGCTTGCACGCCGCTTAAAATTTGGCTGACCGATGTGCTGCGCTCGCCCAGCACAATTTCGGTGCGCTCGATGCGTTGGTCATCAATAACTTTATCCACATACGCTTTGCCTGTTTCCCGGTCAATTTGAATGGCGCGGTTCGGAATGACGACCACATTTTCCAGCCGTTGTGTTTCGATGGTGGCATTCACGTTCATCCCGATTTTGAAGGGGGCATTGGCGGCATCTATCAGCACGGTAACGGGATAAGCGACGATACCGGTGGCAGATGCAGCCGGCGCTACCCCGATGCTGTCTACCGTGCCGGAAAATTTATCATCGGGTAAAGAATCAAGTGTGATGACCACCGGCTGCCCCGGTGCGATGCGGTTGATGTCAATTTCGTCCACGTCCACTTCCAGTTTGAAGGCGGATAAATCGGATACCACCATTGCCACCGGCGCGATGTTGGTCGGTTCATTTTCTTTGATATTGATGGTGGTCACTGTGCCGGTGAAAGGGGCATACAGCCGCGCTTTTTCCAGAGTGCGGCGGGCTTTTTCCAAATTGACCTGCGCCGCATCCACGGCGGCTTGGCTAATGGCGATGTCTTCTGCGCCGGGTCCGTCGAGCAGTTTTTGCAGCGATGCTTTTGCCTGTGCCAACTGCGCCCGCGCGCCGGCAATTTGTCCCGCGTCTGCGCCGTTGAGTAACTTTTGCAGGTTGGCTTCGGCTTGCGCCACCTGTGTTTCCGCCGCCAAAATATCGGCATTATCGGCATTTTGCACCGCCAAATTGTAATTTGCTTTGGCGGTTTCGTAATCAATGGTGGCTTGTTGCAGCATTAACCCTTGGGCACTGGCGGCGCGAGAGTCGTATGCCACCTGATTGTAGGCATCTTGCGCTTGTTTCAGCGCGATTTCCGCTTTTTTCAGCCCCGCGGCGGCAACGGTGATACGGTCGGCGTTGGGACCGTTTTTGATGCGTGCCAGATTGGCACGGGCGCTTTCCAACGCGGTTTGCGCGGCGGCAATATCTTCCGGTGATGCACCGTCAAGCAGCGAATCGAGATTGGCTTGCGCGCTGTCCACTGCGGCGCGGGCGGCATCAAGGTCGTTTTGGTTGGGTGGCGCCAGCAATTTTTGGTGTTGGGCACGGGCGCGCGACAAATCAATTTCCGCCAGCCGGACGGCTTCTTGCAGGTCGGTGGTGTCGAGTTCTGCCAGCAGCGCGCCTTTTTCCACCCGCGCGCCTTCCGTTACATAGATTTTGGCAACGATACCGGGCGTTTCAAACAGCAGATTGACACTTTTTTTGGCTTGCAAGCGGGCGGCGGCATCTACCGTAGCGATGATGGTATCGGTTTTGACCGGCAGCGTTTCAATGGATTCATCGGCGGAAACGCTGTATGTTTTCGGGGTGAGCAGGGTATATCCCGCAAATCCAATGCCAAGGACGGCGATTAAAATGCCGGTAATGATGAGTGTTCGTTTCATAGGTTCAAATCCCACGTTTTAATGGTGCAAAATGCAAATGGTAAACGGACGATTGCTTCGGGCGTTTTGACGCATTATGATGCCCCGCCCCGCGACAGGAAGGTGGCGCCAACCGCCAGCCCAATGGCGATGAGTGCGTAAATCAGGGCGATGAAAAATGCTTTTTTGCGGCTGAATTTGGTACACACCGCCAGCCCGATGACCAGCAGCGAAAAATGCCACAGCCAAAAAATATCGGCGAAGGTGAGCAGGGCAAACAACGGGTTGCCGGCATCTTTCAGGTTGTCGCCGCTGGCTTGCAATGCCGACAGCCCGGCATACACGGGGAATTTCCCCAAAATGCCGATAACCGCCGCTTGCACCAGATTTCGCAGCGTCAGCGGGATGCTGCTCCACGCCACCACATTGAACACCGTGCCGAAAGTCAGTTCTTCCGCCCCGACAACCAGCGACAAAAAATAGAACAGCCCCGCCATTGCCACCCAAACAATGCCGACCATCAATGCGCCGGTGACAGAACCGACCAGCCCCAAAAACATCGGGGTACGAAATTGTGCGGTTTGGTCGAGCACTTTTTGCGCTTCATCGGGGGTCATCTTGTTTTGGGTTAATTGTTGCAGGGTGGTGTTTTGCGCCATTTCTGCGGTATATGGGGCGGCAACCCACGCCAATATTATGGCGGTAATGGCTGCCAACACCAGCGGCAGCACCCACTTTCGGCGCGGGTGCGAAACAACGGCTTCAAAAGTTTGGCGCGGGCGGTCAATAATGCTGACAAGCATTGTCCAAACGGAAGGAACGGTTGATGTTGTTACCTCGGTTGTCATTTGGGTATCCTTTCCCGTCAATACCGGTCACACTATTTCTTACGTTGAAATTTTATTTTGGTTGCAAAAGTTTTTCAGGGCAAATAATTTTACCCCGCAAGAGATAATATACCTCATTTTTAGAAATTTTCCTACTGTAAACCTCTCAAATTGCTGACAAAAAACGTATTGCGTGAAAACGTGAAGACGTGAAACGTATTGCGTAAAACGTAAAACGTATTGCGTGAAGGCGTGATGCGTGAAAACGTGAAGCGTGATTTGACAA
>CAYPNZ010000063.1:0-9901 GCA_964411845.1 uncultured Anaerolineaceae bacterium | reverse complement strand
GGAACATCCGCCGGTGATTCCCATGATGCTGAAACAGGCGTTGGGCGGCGGTTCCATCCCCATTTACGGTGGCGGCACCCAAGTGCGAGATTTTGTTTTTGTGGATGATGTGGTGGATAGTTTGGCGGCGGCGGGCACGGCGCAGGGCGTAAGCGGGCATATCGTCAATATCGGGTCGGGGCGGGGAACATCGGTCAACGCGCTGGCGGAAACCATCGCGCGGTTAACCGGACGGCAATTACATCTGTTGCCCGTGCCTTCGGAAAGCGGCGGCGTGTCGCAATTGGTGGCGGATATTTCGCTGGCGAAAAAATTGCTGGGATACGCGCCGAAAGTATCGCTGGCAGACGGATTGTCGCTGATGCTGGCGCATGATGTGCGGTTTGCAAAAATGCAGGTCTAATGTTTCATACGGCGGACAAAAATTGAGAGAATGCCGACAATCAGCGCCAGCACGATGGCAAATCCCCAATATGCCGCCGGATTTTTCACCGGCATCCCGATGAACGGGCGGACAGCCACCACCAGCAGGGCAAAAACAGCCAATCCCCACGCCAGCGAAACCCCAAACCAGCGCATTCCCCAACCGGTTTTACCGACCAACGCTTTCACTTCGCAGCCGAATGAGCAATAGTGCGGACCCTCCGGCGGCGCACCTTCCGGCACAGATATGGACTTTCCGCAGTGGGCACAGATGGTTTGAGACACAAAAACCTCTATTGGGCAAACATTTCCGCCAATGTTTGTAAAATTTTACGGCGAGTGGCGGGTGGAATCACGCCCAATTTTTTTATCAACCGAGTTTTATCAACCGTGCGAATTTGGTCGAGCACAATTTGCCCGGCTTTTTGCTGAAATGTGACGGGTATACGGGTGGGGTATGGTTTTCCTTTGGTGGTCATTGGCGCGATGATTACCGTGCGGATATGGTGATTCATCTCATCGGGCGAAATAACCACACATGGGCGGGTTTTTTGAATTTCCGACCCAACGGTTGGGTCAAGGGCAATCAAATACACCTCGAACCGGTTTATTTTCACCATTCCCATTCCGTTTCATCCCATCGGCTGAGGGTGTTGTCATCCAAAAGCGCATCGTCGCCGGCTTGCGCCATGGTTGCAAAGGCTGTATCCCATCCTTGACGCGCGGCGGCAATCGGGCGCAAAATGAGCCCGTCGTTCCGAATATCAATTTCAATGTCAGTTGGAAAATTTAATTGCGCTAAAAACGATTTTGGGATGCGCACGCCTTGCGAATTTCCAATTTTGATGATTTTTGTTTTCACCGCCATAAAATACCTCGCACCATCATAATGTAATTACATTGTATCCCCAATGTTGTTTTTTGCAAATTGACACACATCCCGCAGGGGGCAGGCGGTGCAATTGGGGTTGCGGGCGTGACAAATTTCTCGCCCCAGCCGGATGAATTGCAAATGTGCTTCCAGATAGGTTTCCGGCGGCAGCGCAGCCTCTAAAATACGGTGCGCTTTTGCGGCGGAAGTTTTGGGGGGAATGAGACCGATGCGCCCGGTGGTGCGGTGAACATGGGTATCCACGGGAAAAGCGGGCATATCCAGCGCAAAAAGCAGGATGATGGATGCCGTTTTGATGCCCACCCCTTTCATTTGTGTGAGCCAGGCGCGGGCTTCATCCACCGACATATCGCGCAGAAAATCGAGCGATAATTCGCCGCGCCGGTTGGTGATAAATTGCACCGCGGCTTTGATGCGCGGCGCTTTTTGCCGTCCCAGCCCCGCCACGCGGATGGCGGCTTCAATATCCGCCACATTGCCGTCGCGCACGGCTTCCCACGTGCCGAACCGGGCTTTTAGCCGCGCGAAGGCGCGGTCGCGGTTTAAATCGGTGGTACTCTGGCTGAGAATGGTGCTCACCAGTTCATCCATCGCCGACAGGGGCGGTCGCCAATCTACCGCACCGAAAAAATTGTGCAGGCGGGTGTAGATTTCTATGGCGTTTCGGGTGTCAGGGTTCAAGTCCAAAGTCCAAAGTTCAAGGTTCAAGGTTTCGGGTTTCGGGTTGTTGGTTATTATGTTTCCGCGTTCTACGAATGACAAATGGTAAATTACCATTTTTCATCATCCTGACTATAATAAACTACGATAAAAAATGCAACCCAGGAGCAACTTCAAGAATGCCGGCTATTTTTCCCTTTACTGCAATTGTTGGACAAAATCGAATGAAACGGGCGTTGGTGTTAAACGCCATCAATCCTCAAATTGGCGGCGTGCTCATCCGCGGCGAACGCGGCACGGCGAAATCAACGGCGGCGCGGGCGCTGGCGGCACTGCTGCCGAAAATCCGCGTGGTGGCAGATTGTGCGTTCAACTGCAACCCCGACCACCCCGACCGCCTGTGCGACAACTGCCGCGACCGGGTGGAACGCGGCGAAACACTGCCCGTCATCGAACGGCGCACAAAATTTGTCAATTTGCCCGTCAGTGCCACAGAAGACCGGGTGGTCGGCACGCTGGATATTGAGCGCGCCATCAAACTGGGCGAACGCCATTTCGAGCCGGGCGTGTTGGCGGCTGCCAATCGCGGTGTGCTGTATGTGGATGAAGTCAATCTGCTGGATGACCATGTGGTTGACCTGCTGCTCGATTCCGCGGCGATGGGCGTAAATGTGGTGGAACGCGAAGGTATCTCGTTCAGCCACCCCGCGCGATTCGTGTTTGTCGGCAGTATGAACCCCGAAGAAGGCGACCTGCGCCCGCAACTGCTCGACCGGTTTGCGCTGTGCGTGGATATTCACAGCATCAACAACCCGCAAGAGCGGGTAAAAATTCTGGAACACACCCTGGCATTCGAGCGCGATTCCGAAGCGTTTTTTGAAACGTGGCAGCCGGAAGAGCAAGCCCTGTCCGATGCTATTGCCCGCGCCCGCGAAATTCTGCCAGAAGTAACCTACTCGCCCCACGATTTGCAGGTCATTGCCGAATTGATGGCGGATATGGAAGTGGACGGGCATCGCGGCGATATTGTTATTTTGAAAACCGCCATCACCAACGCCGCTTTTGAAGGCAGAAAAGCCGTGAACACGCACGATATTCTCATTGCGGCGGAATTGGCGCTGCCGCATCGTTTAAAACGAAAACCGTTCCAAGAAACGGAAGTGGCGTTGGAAACACTGGCAGACCGGTTGGAAAAAATCGAATCGGATGTATCGGAACAGGCGCAGGCGCAAGTAATGGCTGGCGAATCTGCCGCCGCACCACAGGAAAAAAAAACGAACCTGACGAACAAGACTCCGATACCATAGATTCGCCGCCGCCGGTAGACGCCCCGCCGCAAATTGACCAATCGAGCCAATCCGACGGCAAACAGACACAGGCAAACAAGCCGGTGGATGTGGGCGGCATGTTCGATGTGCAGCGACTGCAAACCCCACTCGACAAACTAACCCGCACCCGTGCGGGCAAACGCAGTTACACCAAAACCGAACGCAAACGCGGGCGATACGTGCAGGCGCGTCCGGCGCGGGGGCGCGTGAAAGATGTGGCGTTCGATGCCACCTTTCGCGCCGCCGCCCCCCACCAACTGCACCGCGACCACTCGCAGCGAGCGTTGGCAATCGAGCGGCAGGATATTCAAGAAAAAGTCCGCGTGCGGCGCACCGCCAACCTCATCATGTTCGCCGTGGATGCCAGTTGGTCAATGGCGGCGGCAGAGCGGATGGAAGCCACCAAAGGCGCCATCATGAGCTTGCTGGTAGATGCCTACCAGCGGCGGGATGAAGTGGGGTTGGTGGTGTTTCAAAAAGAGCAGGCACGGCTGGTACTGCCGCCCACTTCCAGTGTGGAATTGGCAAAAAAAGCCCTGCGCGATATTCCGGTGGGGGGCAAAACCCCCCTTTCCGCCGGATTGTTTTTGACACACCAAGTTATCACACGCCACCGAAACGCCCACCCGGAATTGCGCCCGATGATGATTTTGCTCACCGATGGCGCGGGGAATGTGTCCCTTTCAAATTTGCCGGCGCAAGAAGAGGCACACATGCTGGCGCGTGCCATCAAAGAAGATAACATTCGCTCGGTGGTCATCAATATGGAACACCCCAGTTTCGACCGCGGTTTGGCGCGGGCACTGGCGGAACAACTCGATGCCCCGTGTTTTACTTTGGGAGAATTAAATGCAGAAACAATCTACGAAACCGTCAAACAACAACTGTGATGAACACGACCATAGCGTGCAATTTAAATTTGAATACAAATATTGCCCGATGTGCGCTACCGAAATGGAATGGCGGCACGTTTTTGGCGCGCGACGGCAGCAGTGTCCCAACTGCGGGTGGGTGCATTTCAGAAATTTAAAGGTGGGCGCGGGCGTGCTCGCCGAGCGCGACGGCAAAGTGGTGCTGGCGCGGCGGGGCATCAACCCCGGCAAAAACAAATGGTGCTTTCCGTCGGGGTTTGTGGAATACAACGAATCGCCGGAAACGGGCGCAGTGCGCGAGTTTAAAGAAGAAACCGGGCTGGATGTGGAAATTACCGGCTTGCTGGATGTGGTTTATTATAACGCCGATTTTCGCGGCGCGGGGATTATGGTACTGTACGGCGGCAAAGTCATCGGCGGCACACCCGCCCCCATGGATGACGTGGTGGAAGTCGGCTTTTTCGGCAAGGATGACCTGCCCGCCGATGACGACATCGCCTTTGATTCAAACCGGGTTGCGCTGGCAAAATGGAAGAACGGACGGCGATAAATTATCGTCGGGCATCCAGCCATCGTTGCAACGATGCTTGACTTTCGGTAGAGGGTATTCCTTTGATGATATGTTCAAGATTGACATCTTCATCCAAACTTTCCCAATGGATGCCTTCACCTTCGCCAATTAATCGCCAATCGTTTCGCTCATCCGGCGAACCATGCAACAAACGGGGAAACCAACCCAATGGTACGGAAATCGTGCGTCCGTCGCTCAAATCAACTGATAACGAATCGTCAGTGATATTCACATGTTGAATTTGCAATGTATGGATGTCAATTGTCAAAGTATTCATACCATTTTTCCAGTAGCAAGGCTTGATGCTGTTCGGTGAGGCGGTATAATTTAAGAATCTCTGCTCGACTAAATCTTCCGCTTTTTTGAATTTTTACGGGAGATAGCCAAAACTTTGCCACTTTATCATCTCGTTCAATATGAACGTGTGGGGGTTCAACTTTATCTCCCGCATAGAAAAAGAAACGATAAGGTCCAACACGTAATATTGTAGGCATTGATTATCTACCTGAAAGGGTAATTATTTTTGTAAGATTGTCAACTTGAAAAAATTACTTTTCCAGCAGAACCGTTTGCACGGGGTACGGAATTTCGATGCCTTCCCGCTCAAACGCCGATTTGATGGCTTTCACGGCGCTGTTTTGCGCTTCCAGCACACTGATGTCGGCGGTGCGAATCCAAAAATATACCGTGCCGTTGATGGAACTGTCGGCGAAGGTTTTAAAAATAACCTGCGGCGCAGGGTCGTCCGGCACACCGTGCAGACCGGCAACCGTTTCCAGCAACACCGCCGTGGCTTTATCCAAATCGGTATCATAAGCCACCCCAACCTCAATTTCGATGCGGCGGCGCGGACTGCGGCTGAAATTGATAATGGTTGCCGCATACACATCGGCATTGGGAATGATAACCTGTTTGCCGTCCCAGGTGCGCAGCGTGGTTGACCGGACTTCAATATCAACCACAGTGCCGCCCACGCCCGCCAATTCGATGCCGTCACCAATATCGAACGGTTGTTGAATCAGCAGCAACACGCCGGCAATAAAATTTTTGGCAATATCCTGAAAAGCAAAACTGAGCGCAAAACCGATAATCCCCAACCCGGCGATGAAACTGCTCACATCAAAATTAACCTGTTGCAGCGCCACCACCGTGCCGAAAACAATAACCGACCAGCGGAGCGTACGGCTCAGCAAAATACTCAATTCGGGGTCGGTGTGGCGCAGTTTCAAAGCGCGAGCCACGGCTTTTTCAGCCAGTTTTGCCACATACAGCGATACCACAAAAACCACAATGGCAACCGCCAACTTCGGCAGAAAAAGAACGGCTTGCGCCAATAAATTTTCAAAATACGATTGCGTCAGTTCCATAAATGCCTCCGTGAAATTGCCTGAAAATTATACCATTGATGGCGCAGTGCGGAAAAGACGGAACGTGATGCGTGAAACGTAAAACGTAAAACGTGATGCGTGAAACGTAAAACCAATAACTGACAACCAATAACCAATAACCAATAACTAATAACCGACAACCGACAACGGGACATAAAACTATGGACGAATTTGACATACTTTTCAACCGAAACCAACCGGCTACCCGCCGCTACGGGGTGGTGACGGGCGGTTCGCTGCGAGCGGGACTCACCGTGCGGCTTGACACCGATGCCCCGGTGGAAGATATGGCGGTGGGACGGTATGTGGTTATCGAAGGGCAACAGCGCCGCTTTTTCGGTATGATAAACGATGTGGAACTCGGTGTGACCAACCGCGATGTGCAGATGATGCCCCCCGACACCGGCGACCCGTTTGTGCGCGAAGTTTATCTCAGCACGGCAGTGTACGGCATTTTGCACGTCAGTCCGCTGCTGGTGCTGGATGATGCCGCCGCAGAACCGCGTCCGGTAAAAACCGTGCCGGGACATTTTTCTACCGTGCGCGCCGCCACCGAAGAAGATATGGAAGTTGTTTTTGGTCCGGAAGACGATACCCATTTCCACATCGGCGAGCCGCTCGATATGGAAGATGTACCGGTTAATGTGGATTTGCAGCGTATGGCGGAACGCAGTGTCGGCGTGTTTGGCAAAAGCGGCACGGGCAAATCTTTTCTCACCCGCATTTTGCTGGCGGGGATGATTCGGAAAAATGCCGCCGTCAGTTTGATTTTCGATATGCACAACGATTACGGCTGGCAAATTCAAACCGAAGGGCGCACCTCGGTAAAAGGGTTGCGGCAGTTATTCCCCGGGCAAGTGGCGATTTTCACGCTGGATGAAGACAGTTCCCGCCGCCGAAACGTTCAGCCCGATTTTGTGGTCACCCTGCGCTGGGCAGACATCCAACCCGAAGATTTGGAAATGCTGAAAGTGACGCTCGATTTGAGCGACCAGATGATTGGCGCAGCATATACCCTGCGTCGCTATTGGGGCAAAGGTTGGATAAAAGTTTTGCTCGATGCGGAAAAAGAGGATTTCGATGAATTGGCGGAAAATACCAGCATCGCCAAAGCCAGCGTTGCCGCCCTCAGCCGCCGGTTGGAAAAACTGGCGCGGTTCGATTTTATCCGCGATACCATCCAAAAAGACAGCGCGGCGGAAATCATCAGTTATCTGGAAGCCGGAAAAACCGTGGTGCTGGAATTCGGTCGCTACGGCAACGCGCTGGAAGCCTATATTCTGGTGGCAAATTATCTGACACGGCGCATCCACAAAATGTATGTGGATAGGGTTGAACGCGCACTCGGCAACAAAGCCGACGAGCCGCCCCCATTGATGATTGTCATCGAAGAAGCACACAAATTTCTCGACCCGCAAATTGCCCGACAAACGATTTTCGGCATTATTGCCCGCGAATTGCGCAAATATAACGTAACCCTGCTGGTGGTTGACCAACGTCCGTCCGGTATTGATGAAGAGGTGATGAGCCAAATCGGCACGCGGGTAACGGCGCTGCTCGATAACGACCGCGACATCCGCGCGGTGCTGTCGGGCGTTTCCGGCGCGGAGGGATTGCGCGAAGTGCTGGCGCGGCTCGATACCAAACAGCAGGCGCTCATTATGGGGCACGCCGTGCCGATGCCGGTGGTGGTGCAAACCCGCACGTATGATGAAACCTTTTATGCCTCGCTGGCGGGCACTGCCGCCACTATGAGCCAAACGGAACGGGTGAATCTGTTGCGCGGGGAAGAGGAAGACGGGATTGATTGAACAAGGAATTCAATCTACCCCAGCGCCAGCCGTTCCCGTTCTTGCCGGAATTGGTTGGTGTACAGATTGAAGTAGTGTCCGCGCCGGCGCATCAACTCGGCATGCGAACCCATCTCGGCGATGCCGCCATTTTCGATGACCAAAATCCGGTCGGCGCGTTTGATGGTGGACAGCCGGTGGGCGATGATGACGCTGGTGCGATTTTCCATCAGCGTTTCCATCCCCTTTTGGATGAGCGCCTCGGTCATGGTGTCAATCGAACTGGTCGCTTCGTCCATGATGAACCATTCCGGCTGCGCCAGAATTGCCCGCGCCAAACTGATGAGCTGCTTCTGCCCCACCGAAAGCAGGTTGCCGCCCTCGCCCACATCCGTATCGTACCCTTTTTCCAGCGTGATGATGAAATCGTGCGCGTGCGCCAGTTTTGCCGCTTCCTCCACCTCGGCATCGGTGGCGTCGAGCCGCCCGTAGCGGATATTTTCGCGGATGGAGCCGGTGAACAGGTGCGGCGTTTGCAGCACCATGCCGATGCGTGATTGAATCGCGTCCAGCCGAAGGGTGGTGTAATCCGTGCCGTTGACGCGCACCGTGCCGCCGGTCGGCTCGTAAAATCGGCACAGCAGGTTGACGATGGTTGATTTCCCCGCGCCCGTCGGTCCCACCAGCGCAATCGTCTCCCCCGGTTTGATGGTCAGATTGAAGTTTTTCAGCACCGGATTGCCCTCGTCCGTGTAGCGAAAATCCACATTTTCAAAGCGAATCTCGCCGCGAATCGTGCCGGGGTCGGTGGCACCGGGGCGGTCGGTGATGTCCGGTTCGGCGTCTGCCAGCGAAAACACCCGTTCCGCCGAGGCAATCGCCTGCTGCATGCTGGCGAACACCCGCGCCATATCCTGAATGGGGAACATCATGAACGTCAGGTATGAAATGAACGCCTGAATCCCGCCGATGGTCATCACGCCGAGTTGCGCCTGCACCCCGCCGTACCATATCACCGCGCCGAGCGCCATCGCCGCGACAATCTGCACCATCGGCAGAAACAGCGCTGACAGCCACGCCGCCCGGTATGCCGCGCGGTACAAATCGCTGGCGAGGTTGTCGAATTCTTCCAGATTGCGGTCTTCGCGCACCAGCGCTTTCACCACCCGCACCCCGGTGATATTTTCGTTGTAGGTGCCGGTCAGTTTGGAATTGAGTTTCCGCACCCGCCGGTACTGCACGATGATGTGTTTTTTGAACTCGGTGGCGATGAACACTAGCACCGGGATAATCAGGAACACCATCAACGCCAATTTCCAATTGATAATCGTCATGAAAGTGATGGCGGTGATGAGGTTCAGGATTGCCCATGTCACATCCAGCGTGCCCCACGTGACCAGTTCGGCGATGCGTTCGGTGTCGGAGGTGACGCGCGACATAATCCACCCGACGGGTGTTTTGTCGAAATAACTGAACGACAGCGTTTGCAGATGGTTGAACAAATCGCGCCGCAACTCATAGCGGACGCGCTCGCCGAGAATGCCGGTCAGATAGATGAACCCGAACACCCCCGCCGATTGAATGACGGTCAGACCGCCGTACAGCAGAATCAATTCTTTCAGCCGTTCCGGGTTTTTGGCGACGATGCCTTCGTCAATGATGAGTTTGCTGATGAACGTGAAGACCGAATCGAGCACGGCAACCACCGCGATGAGCAGCACAAACCCGACCACCCATCGCCAGTGGGGTTTCACCAGCCCGAAAATGCGTTTCAGCGTTGCCCCGTTGAATTGGGTATTGAATTCTTCTTCTTCAAAATAAAAGTCTGACATGGTGTCTCCTAAAATAGCGGTCGGTTGGTAGGGGCACGCTGCAGCGCGCCCCTACTTTATGCCATCCCCACCTGCGATTGAATCTCGTAAATTTCCCGATACAATCCCGGTTGTACCAGCAATTCCGTGTGGGTGCCCATTTGGG
>CAYPNZ010000062.1:0-9915 GCA_964411845.1 uncultured Anaerolineaceae bacterium | reverse complement strand
TGTGGAATGACTTTTTCTTCCCGCTGGTGCTGTTACGTTCCACCAGCAAATGGACGCTGCCCGTGGGGATGACCCGCTTTTTCGGTGAATTTCAAGCCGATTGGTCAACCCTGTTTGCCGGACTCATTATCACCACGCTGCCACTGGTAATCATCTTCCTGCTGGCAACCAAACAGATTATTGCCGGGCTGACCGCCGGTATCGGCAAATAAAAACGAGGGGCATCGTTGACGACTACACACCAACGCCGCAGCCACTTTAAAACCGTAGACGCAATTATGCGCCGAGGGTTGGAAACGGTATTTCCCGCGGCAGTATTGCTGATAACCCACCGCGGCGAAACGGTTTTCCATCGAGCCTATGGCTGGCTAGACCCGAATACCCGACGGCTGCCCACCCAAAAAGATACGCTGTTCGATTTGGCATCGCTGACCAAATTGTTTACCGCCACTGCTTTTATGACGCTGGTTGCCAAAGGCACGGTAACGGTAGACACACCGGTGGCGCAGGTGCTGCCCGAATTTAACGGCATTCGGCGCATTTTGCCGCCCACCGACCCGCACACCGGCGCGACACGTCCAGCCAACCCAAAACTTGCCGGATTGACCGTTGATGCCGGCAAAATAACTTTTCGGCAATTGCTCACGCATACTTCCGGTTTGGATGCTTGGCAAGATTTGTGCGAAAGAGAAGACAATACGTGTGCCGCCACAACACCGCACAACGTGCGCGCCGATATTCGCCGCCGCCGGTTAAACACCTTTTTGCAGCATCCCAAATTTGTTTATCCGCCGGGAAAAGCGTTTCTGTACAGCGATTTGGGTTTCATTACACTGGGCGAAACCATCGAACGGTTGTCAATAATGCCTTTGTCGGAATTTTTGTCGCAAGCGGTATTGAAGCCGTTGGCATTGAAAAGTGTTGTTTTCAACCCGTTGGCTCACAATATTCCTCTCGATACCATCGCCCCCACAGAGTTTTGCCGCTGGCGCAAACGGCGCATCCACGGCGAGGTTCACGATGAAAATGCCGCGTGTTTGGGCGGCGAAGCCGGACACGCCGGGTTGTTTGCCACCGCCGCAGATGTGGCATCGTTCGGGCAATTTTTTCTTGCGGACAAACACAGCAACACCCGCGCCATCCTTTCCGACGATTTACGGCAAGAGATGACACGCGAGCAAGTGTACTTGAATGGCGAACGACGGGGATTGGGATGGAAGTTGCAAACCAAAACGGGCAGCCCGGCAGGAAAATCGTTCGGTTTTCGCAGTTACGGGCATACCGGTTTTACCGGCACATCCCTTTGGATTGACCCGGAACGGGATATGTTGGTTGTGCTGTTAACCAATCGCGTTTATCGCGGGCGCGACAATCAGAGCATCGCTGATTTTAGAGTCAGCCTGCATCAATCGGTCGCTACCGCCATAGATTCTGCATCGGAGAATTCATTATGACACCATTTGTGATTGGCGTGGATGGCGGCGGCAGCAAAACGGAAGCCGTCATTTTGAATGAACATGGCGAGCCGCTGGGACACGGACGCAGCGGCTCCTCGAATTATCATTTGGTGGGCATTGCCGGGGCGCGCCAAGCGTTGCTGGCGGCAATGCACAAAGCAGCCACCGCAGCGAATGTTAACCTTCTCCGTGCATCGGCGGTGGTTTGGGCGCTTGCCGGCGCGGGTCGCCCGGCAGATGTTCGCCTGCTGGAAAACCTGCAAAAAGAAATGCTGCCCCACGTTCCCGGCAAAGTGGTTACCGATGCGGTGGCGGCACTGGTGGGCGGCGTGCGCGCTCATCGGGGTATTGTGCTGATTGCCGGGACGGGTATGATTATTTACGGGGAAAACGGCGCCGAAAATTCCGCCCGTGCCGGTGGCTGGGGCTATTTAATTGACCAAGGGAACGGTTACCATTTGGCACGCGAAGCGCTGCAAGCCGTTGCCCGCGCCGCCGACGGCAGCGACTTGCCCACCCGCCTGCAACAGCAACTACTCGATGCGTTGAATTTGAACAAAGTATCGGATTTGGTATATTGGCTTTATGCTCCGGAGCGTCAAGTGGCGGAAGTGGCGGCGCTTGCACCCGTCGTTTTGCAAGTGGCGGAAACACGCGACCCGATGGCGGTTGCCATCATTGCCCAAGCCGCCGACGCTCTGGCGGCAAATGTAGATGCCGTGGCTCGCCGGTTGAATTTCAGCAGAGAAACCAAATTCCCGCTGGTGCTAACCGGCGGGCTGCTCAACACCAACGACTTTTACCGGCAGGTAACCATTCAAGCGGTACACACCCGGGTGCCCGGCGCACAACCGCAATTTCCGCACCATAGTGCCGTGGTGGGTGCCGGTTTGCTGGCGCTGGAATTGCTGGGAATACCACCGGTCGCCCCCGCAAATACCGCCGCCATCACTGACGAATGGTGGGCATCGGAACGAAATAACGTGCTCACCCGAGATTTGGATTTGCGCACCACGTTGGAATTGACGGGATTGATGCACACCGAAGATTGCCGGGCGATTGCCGCGGTTCGCCCCAATTTGCCGACCATCGCCGCCGCCATTGATGCCATCGCCGCCCGAATGGAAAAAGGCGGGCGACTGATTTATGTTGGCGCGGGAACATCGGGACGGCTGGGGGTGCTGGATGCGTCCGAATGCCCGCCCACTTTCAACAGCCCTCCCGAACAAGTTGTCGGCATTATTGCCGGCGGCAAACCCGCGCTGACCGCTTCCGTGGAAGAGGCGGAAGATGACCCCGATGCCGGCGCAAATGCCATTGTCGAATTGAATATCGGCGAGCAGGACAGCGTGGTCGGCATTGCAGCCAGCGGGCGCACCCCCTATGTTCTCGGCGCGCTGCAAGAAGCCCGTCGCCGCAACGCGCTAACCGTGGCATTAACCTGCAATTTGCCCGCACCGATGACCCGGCTGGCAGATTTTACCATTGCCCCGCTGGTGGGACCGGAAGTTATCGGCGGTTCCACCCGGTTGAAAGCGGGAACCGCTCAAAAGTTAATTTTGAATATGTTGAGCACGGGAGTGATGGTGCGATTGGGGAAAACATACGGCAACTTGATGGTAGATGTGCAACAACTCAACATTAAATTGCAAGAACGCTCCCGGCGCATCGTGGCGCAAGCCTGCCATATCAGCGAAAAAGAAGCGGCAGAAGTTTTGGCGCAATGCAACGGCGATGTGAAAACGGCAATCGTCAGCATCCTGCAAAACGCCCCGCCGCAAAAAGCCCGCCAGCAACTGGCGCAAGCAAGCGGACGCATCCGCCTGGCGCTGTCAAACAAAAATTAAACCCCAAAAGGTGCAGCGGTCGTTACATTGCCGCTGCATCTTTTTTGTATACCGGCATCACCCGCCAAATTCTAACTTTTCAAAAACATCCCGCCCCTTTTCCGTCCGGCAATCGTCCGGTTCCCGTCCAGCAACCGTCGCCGAAGTGCGCTATGCTGGACAAAGCAAAACTTCTCCTATTTTTCCACAGAGGCAAAAATGAAAAAGTTTAACGTTTGGGCAATATTTTTTGGTGTGTTATTTTTGTTTGTTTTTATGGGACAACATTTTTGGTTACCCGAAAGTTTAGCACAGGGTAACACTTTTTACGTTGCCACCACCGGCAGCGATACCGGCGGCGACGGCTCATCTGCCAACCCGTGGGCAACCATCACCCACGCGCTGGACAGTGTGCCCGATGGCAGCACTATTTTGGTGCGCGCCGGCACATACAACGGGCGCGTTCGATTGCGCGGCACATTCAGTCAGGGCGTCACTGTGCGCGCCGAAACGCCGTATCAAGCCCGATTGCGCCACACCGATACGGTTGTCACCTGCTTTTACGGACAGGGCATCACGCTGGAAGGCTTCGATATTGCGCACAGCGGAGCCGGTGCGGGCGCGTTGGTCATCCAAATTCAAGATTTAATTGACGAACCGGGCGGCAGCAATTTCGTCAGCCGCATTACCCTGCGGAACAACATTTTGCACGATAGTTACAACAACGATATTTTGAAAATCAACAATGGCGCGGGCAATATTTTGGTGGAAGGCAATATTTTTTACAACCAAACCGGTTCCGATGAACATATTGACATCAACAGCGTCACCGATGTGACCGTGCAAGATAATATCTTTTTCAACGATTTTGAAGGGAGCGGGCGCACAAACGGCAACGATACCAGCAGTTATATCGTTATAAAAGACAGCAACGGCTCCGACGACACCAACTTGGGCAGCCGAAACATCACCGTGCGGCGCAATGTTTTCTTAAACTGGGAAGGTTCCACCGGCAGTAATTTTGTGCTGGTGGGTGAAGACGGGCAACCGTTTTTCGAGGCGCAGGATGTGCTGGTGGAAAACAATCTACTGCTGGGAAATGCCGCCAATGTGATGCGCGCACCGTTCGGTGTGAAAGGCGGCAAAAATATCACCTTTCGGCACAATACCGTCGTCGGCGATTTGCCGTCGCTGGCGTATGCGATGCGGCTGAACACCGAAGGAAGCAATCCGCCCAACGAAAATATCGCCTTTTACAATAACATTTGGGCAGACCCCACCGGCACAATGGGCGCGGAAAATCCGTCTCGCCCAAACGATTTTTCCGACACGCCTGTCGGCGAAACGGCATCTTTTACGCTGGAAAACAATCTTTACTGGAATGGCGGTGACCCCATCCCCACCGACAGCAGCGAAACGATAAACTACACCGATGACCCCGCCGGCACGGTGGCAGACCCGCAATTGGGCGCGCAGAGCGGGCTGGTTTTGCCGCATTGGGATGAAACGGGCGGGCAATTTGCCGACGGCTCCGCCACCATTCGGCAGGCATTTGAGCGGCTGGTGGCGCAATACGGCACGCTCGCCGCCGGCAGCGCCGCCATTGATGCCGCCGACGGCACACACACGCCCGCCGAAGATATTTTGGGCAATCTGCGTGACACGCCGGACATCGGGGCAGTGGAATTCATCTCCGCGCTGACCCTGTCCACCACCCCCGCCGATGCGTCGCTGCGCCTGCGCTGGACGGTTACCGCCACGCCCCCCGTCACATCCACTTGGCAAATAGATTACACCGACGGCACAACCGGGTTTCCCGCCGTCACCGGTTTGCCCGCCGAAACCCGCGCCTACACCCTGACCGGATTGACCAACGGCGTATGGTACACCGTCACCCTGCGGACAATGCTCGGCGGTTCGGCATTTTTAACCGATACCGTCACCGCAATGCCGGTGAGTGATTTTATATATTTGCCACTAATTTTAAAATAGTTTCCAACCGCACCAAAGGGAGTACAAACTACAATGACCAAACTTCGCCACACATTAATGCTCTTTGCATTCATCTTTTTTGGCGCGACGGCGGCAGTTTTCGCCGATGCGCCGCAATTCGCCACCGCCACCCATCAGGGACCCATCCCGCCCCGCGACGGCGGTTTCGGCAGTTGGGGCAACGAAACCCCCGCCGCGCCGGAAAGTTTCCAATTTGTCAGTCAGGGGTATACCAACACCGTCACCATCTATTATCCCGCCGGACAAACATCGCCCGCGCCGACCCTCTTCTTTGCCCCCGGCTGGAATATCGCCTGCGAATCATACGCCGAAGTCTTTCACTTTTGGGTCAGTCAGGGTTATGTGGCGGTCTGCGATGATTATCACGAAGACAGCGGGGCTATCGGCGGACAAATGAGGGACAGTTTCGTTGAAGCGGTCAACCGCTATCCCACTCGCATTGACACCGGCAAAATCGGCTTGATGGGACATTCATCCGGCGGCGGACTGCTTCCGTCAACCGCATATTATCTGGTGAAAACCAAAGGCTGGGGCGGCGCCAACGGAGAAAATACATTTCTCTTTTCATCCGCGCCGTGGATTGATTTCGACATAACCGATGCAATGGTGGCGGATTATCCCACCGGCATCAAATGGATTATGCACACTTACGAAAACGACCCCGGCACCGACCGACGAACATTCATTGAACTCTTCGAAAATTTGCCCGTCCCCGACAGCGAAAAGGATTTCATCACCCTGCGCGCCGACACGGTGGACGGTTATGATTATCAGGCGGTGCACAGCGTCATTGCCACCGGCGATGGTTACGGCGTTTTCGATGCGCTGGACGATTACGGTGTGTTCCGTCTGCTCGACGCGCTGGCGGATTACACCTTCACCGGTAATTTGACCGCCAAAAATGTGGCGTTGGGCGATGGCAGCGATGCTCAACTTGATATGGGCGGTTTACGTGACCTGATTTCCACCGATGACCCGCGCCCCGTTTTGGGCATCACTTATCCCTACCCCTGCGACATTTCCGGCAACCCCCGCCGTGAACATTGCGCCGATTTCGACGGCAAAACACGCAGTGACCACCACCGTACAGCCCGTTTTCCGGTGGGAACCCAGCCTAACCGCCACCACCTATTTTCTGCAACTGCGCCCGATGCTCGATAGCGAAAATCCCGACTGGTCAATCAGTTACGGCGAAAATATCACTGCCGCCGAAGCCGGTTGTGCCAACGGCGAAACGGAATGCGTGACCACCGGCACAACCCGCCTGCCCTTCGGTCGGTATGTGTGGTGGATTTTGCCGGAAAACGATACCCAAAGCGGCGTGTGGAGTCGGCGGGGATATTTCTCGGTGGTGCAATACCCGCCCGATACGGCGTATGCCCCGATTTTTGCCGACACGCCGCCGATGCCGGATTATCTGGCATCAATCATCGACCCCACCACCTCCACCCAAATTAAACGCATCACCCAACCGGACGGCTCATATTACCCTACGCAATCCTACTCAAAAAATCAACCGTGGAATGCCGATGCCACCATGTACAAATTTTACACGGTTGCCGTTTATAATGCCGCAACGCACAACATCATTCGGGAACTACCGGGCAATCTATACGAAAGTTTCTGGTCGAACACCGACCCCGATTTGCTGTACGGATTCACGCCCGACGGCGCGATTCGCACCTACCGAATTTCCACCGCGCAGACGGACGATTTGTACCAACTGACCGGTTACGATACCGTGCGGCTGGGTCCCGGCGAAGGGAACATTGATATTCACGATAAATTTGTGGCGCTGGCGGGCAAACGGGGAACGGATTTTGATGTGATTGTGTTCGACCTGCAAAAAAGCAGGGTGGTTACCACCAAAACATTCACCGGCGCGTGGGGAACAGGCGACGATTATCTGGCAGAACACATTGATTGGGCTTCGGTGTCGCAATCGGGGGATTATGTGGTCATCAATTGGGATACCGGCGACCATTCGTGGGATGTTCAACCCTTTAACGGGCATTACGGCATCGAGGTTTATGATGCCGCCGATATGAGTTTTCGGCGGCGGCTGGTTCGTTACGGCAACCACGGCGATTTGTGTTTCACGCCCGCCGGAGAAGAGGTGTACGCTCAATTTTGGGGAGAAAACGGTACCATCAACGCCTACCATTTGGCTGACGGACAAATTGACGTCATTCAAACCCATTCGGATTTTGGTGATGGCGATGCGCACTTGTCGTGCCGAAATATTCTGCGCCCCGGCTGGGCGTATGTCAGCACCGACAAATCGAAAGGCGGGATGATTGTCGCCGTAAAGTTGGATACCGCCGGAACCGTTGAGTATTTCGGGCATCATTTCAGCAGCAGTGCCAGTTACAAAAAATCGCCGATGCCGGTTCCGTCACCCGACGGCAGTGTGGTGATGTTCAAAAGCGATTTCGGCGATGATAGCAACCCGGATGAGGCTTATGCCTTTGAAGCGCGGTATGTTGCCCTGCCGCATCAAATTTATCTGCCGCTGGTGCTGCGCTGAACCTATGTCACCAACTTGGCAATTGCGTGACGGTCAGGGGTAAAATAGATGGCGGTCACCGCGCCGTGGTCATTGCGCAACCGCAATTCGCCGGACAAATTATTTTTGACGATGTTTTTTATCAGTTGCAAACCCACACTGTACCGGTCAGATTGCAATACTTCCGGCGGGTAGCCCGGTCCGTCGTCTCGATATTCGAGGACTGTCATATCGCCATCATCCCAGAGATTCACGGTAATGCGACCGGTCGGGTGTTCGCTCAATGCGTATTTTACGGTGTTGGTTGCCAACTCGTTAAGAATCAATGCAAAATTGTTGGCATATTTCGCACCGACAAAAACCGAGGCACGGGGAACATCCACGGCAAGATATTTGTTGGACGGTAAAGCGCGCACAACCAAATCTATGATTTTTCGAGACAAATCGCTTAACAATAGCGGCGACCATTTTGTGCCGGAAAGCATCTGATGAACGGTTGCCAAACCTTGAATGCGATTGACCAAACTTTGCATAATGGCTTGATAGTCGGGGCGGTTTTTTAGTTTCTGCCGGGTACGCTCAATGTATATCATACTGATGATGGATGCCAAATTGTTTTGCACCCGATGGTTCACTTCGCGCAGCAGCATTGCTTTCGTTTCCGCATCTTGGCGAATTTGTTTGTGCAATTGTGCATTTTCAATGGCAATCGCGCCCTGATTTGCCAGTGCTTCCAACAAACGGATGGTTTCCAAATCGGGGATGCGGTCGTCTGCCGGTTCATCCACCCAAAGCACTCCCAGCGGCTTCCCTTGTGTATCCCACATCGGCACAACCAACGCATCTTCGGGATGCCAATAGCCGTATCCTTTATATTCAATCGGCGCCGGCACAACCACGGCTTGGTATTCTTTTTCCCAGTCAAACTCATTGTGACGGATTAAGTAAGAGCGGCTGACGCGGAATTTTTCTTGCATTAAAACTTCAAAATCATCGGTCCAACTGTATATTGCGCTTTCCAGTATCTCGCGAGCATCGTCGGGGACGCCCGCCATTACCGGAATGGTTACTTGCCCCGTTTTCGGGTTGTAAATATTCATCAACGCCGCACGAAAACCGATTTTCAATACACCTTGGGCAATTTCCTCAAGCACGGTCTCCACTTCAAGCCCGCGGTGCAACAGCGCGCTGATATTTAAAATTTGGTTCAGCCGCTCGGCTTGCTGATGCGTTCTTTTGAATAATTGCGCATTTTCAATGGCTATTGCCACTTGTTTGACGAAACTGTTGACCAAAGACATTTGTTCCGGAATAAAATCGTCTATGGTTAGGTTGTCCAATGCAAGCAAACCAATTACTTTGTCTTGAACGATGAGCGGCATTCCCAGCCAAGATTTTATGTGATTGAACGGTTTTTGAGAAAAAATACCGTATCTTTCAAGCGGGGCTTTCAAAAAAAGAGGTTGCCGTTTGCGAATAACTTCCGTGTTCGGATTGTCTCCGGGAAACGGGAAACAGATGCCGATAATCTCATCCGATTTTGTCCACCCGCGCGAGCTGACAATTTCCAGTCCATCGGCGCGCAGCAATTGCACCGAGGCGCTTTCATAAGCTATCACTTTTTCCAATTGGGTCAAAATACGGTTTAAACGTTCGTCCAAACTTAAAGTTTCGGTAATGGCAGTTGTGGCACGCAAGAGCAACTCGGTTTCACTGCACGGGGTATCATTCGCTGCTTCCAGCGCGGCAATGCGTCGGCGCAACGTTTCCAATTCCGTTATCAGTTCTTTTTTGCTCTTCCGGGAGTCTGTCATTATCGGTGTGGGTACTGCAATTAAAGCGGGTCGTTTATCCTTGCCCCATTATAGCACATCTCGAAAACAGCGTAAAGATATTTATCATCGTACATAAAATGAGGAGGTATGATGAAACAATTGTTTTTTTCTGCAATAATTTTAGGTAGATTGTTTTTTGGTGGGGCGACAGAACTGCACGCCCAAGCCCCAGCCGATGCGCTGTGCGAGCCGTTACCCGCACCCGGCGGCAACATCGTCAACGTAGATAGCGTTTCCGCTCTGCAAAACGCCGTGAACAACGCTGTAGCGGGCGATAC
>CAYPNZ010000061.1:0-9977 GCA_964411845.1 uncultured Anaerolineaceae bacterium | reverse complement strand
GATTGGGGCTGCAACAAGGTGATGGCGCTATGAACATTATGTGCCCGTCCCCGCAGACTGACAAGCATGCGGCGGGCATGGTCGGCATTTGCGGGTTTACCGAGCACCGTTCCAGCCAACACAACGATGGTATCGGCGGCAATAATGAGCGCATCGGGATGATATTCCGCCACGGCTGCCGCTTTTTCCGCCGCCAAGCGCTGTACCATGTCGGTGGGGATTTCGTTGGGCAGCGCGCTTTCGTCAATATCTGCCGTGTGAACGGTGAACGATACGCCGAGTTCGCGCAAAAACTGTTGTCGCCGGGGAGAACCTGAAGCCAAAATGATGGGATATGGTGTTTTCAATTGCCGCTCCCTTCCAGTGTGGAAAGAATATCATCCAGCAAATCATCATCGGTGAATTTGCCTTTGCGCAGCAACGTTTGCACCCGTCCGGCAAGCCGGTCGTGGTCGTGTTGCGTTAGTGTTTTGGCGGTGATGACCACGACCGGGATATGTTTCAAACCGCCGTCATTTTTCAAACGGTCGAGCACGGAAAAACCGTCCATTTTCGGCAGCATCAAATCGAGCAAAATCAAATCGGGGTGTTCCCGCCGAATTAAATTTAAGCCCGCTTCGCCATCGGCAGCGTGGAAGATTTGGTATTTGCCGCGAACCTGTAAAATGCGCTGCAATAGCCGCGCCGCATCGGGGTCATCTTCCACAATAACGATGCGCCGAATGCGCGCATCCAAATTATCCAACGCCGCCAGCACGCCTTCGCCCGTATCGGGGGTGATGACATCTTGATGCAGGGCACGCACGCGACGGTCGTCCAGCAAGTGTTTTTCCACGGGGAAGGTGTGCCCGGAACAGTTGACCACCACCGTTTCGGTCGGTTTGATGATTTGACGGCTAATCATTTTGAACAATCCGGCAAATGCCATAGCGGGCGCCGGTTCCATTGAAATGCCTTCCAGTTGCGCCAACACATGCATGGCATGGAATGATTCATCGTCGGGGACGGCTTCAAAATGCCCGCCGTGCGTTAAAACAATTTGCCGCAAATGCGGATACACATCGCCGGGGTTGCCGGTGGCAACCGTGGCAATCAGCGTGTGGGGAATTTCCACCGGTTCGGCGCGGTCAAGCCCGGCGTTGAAAGATTCAACCATTGGGGCGCAACCGGCAGCCTGAATGTGTGCCATTTTCGGCAGGCGGTCAATCAGTCCCATTTCTTTCAATTCCGAAAACCCTTTCCACACGCCAACAGGACCTAGCCCCCCGCTGACGGCTTGCACATACCAATCCGGCGCGATGAATTTTCCGGCATCGGGCGCGAAAACCAACCCCAATTGTTCGGCAATTTCAAATGCCACGGTTTTCATGGCTTCTTTGGCGGCAATATTTTTTACGCCTTTATCGTAAAAAATGCCCTGCCGCGCGGCAAAACGTGCCGCCACTTTTTTGGTACGGTCGTATGAGGCGGTAACTTTAATGACCTCGGTGCCATACAGGGCAATTTCTCGCATTTTGTCTTGGGGCACGGCGCTATTCAAAAAAACCCACACTTTTATGCCCGACCGCGCCGCGTATGCCGAATATGAAATACCGACATTGCCGGTGCTGGCGACGACAAATTCTTTGATGTTGTTTTCTTTGAAGGTGGAAACAGCCAGCGAGGCTTGCCTGTCTTTGAACGAACCGGTGGGGTTTTGCCGTTCATCCTTTAAATAGATGTGCGGATGCCCCACCATCAAACCCAGATTGGGCAGATGCAGCAACGGGGTGTACCCTTCGCCCATCGAAACGATGTTCGGTTTTTCAAGCAGCGGGAGCAATTCCCAATAGCGCCACATTGTTTGCGGGCGGTGGGGCAGGTCGGTTATCCAGATTTGCCGGGTGGCAGAAAGGTCGTATATCGGGTCAAGCCACTCGCCGCCACAGTGGGGACATTGCCCCACCCCCGATTGAAAGGGGAAGGTTTGACGACAAGCGGCGCATTTTATTGCAATGGGAGCCGCCATAAAGTTTCCTGTCAGGGTTAAGAAAGATATGTATCAATGTATTGCAACAAATCGGCATCGGTGAAGTGCCCTTTGCTCAACACGGCAACCGCACGGTTTGAAACCTGTGTGCGTTCATCGTCGGTCAGTTCGCGGGCGGTGATGACGACAACCGGCAACTCGGCAAAATCGGCATCGGTGGCAAGTTTTTCCAACACGGCAAACCCGTCAAGTTTCGGCATGGTCAAGTCAAGCACCACCAAATCGGGGCGGTTGCGGTGAATAACTGCCAGCCCTTCTTCTCCGTCGGTGGCAGAAAGCACCAGACAATCGCGGGCTTCCAAAATGCGGCGAATGAGCAAAATATCGTCGGCGTGGTCATCAACCACCAATACTTTTTTCATCGCCCCGCGCAAGTGCCCCACCGCTTCCAGTGCCGACAGCAAATCGGGCTTGATGACCGGTTTTACCAAATATTCTGCCGCGCCGAGTTGGGTGGCGCGGAAACGGTCTTCAACAATGCTGCAAATGATGACCGGAATGGGCGCCGTGTGCGGATTTTGTTTCAACGCTTCCAGCACTTGCCAGCCACTCATATCGGGCAAAAGAATATCAAGCAATATGGCTTCCGGTTGTTGGGTTTTGGCAACTTCCACCGCATCTTCACCGGTGGTATGTACCGTCAGCGATACTTCTTTCCCTTCCAAATATTGCCGGTAGTAGGTTGCAACCCGTTCATCTCCGTCTATCACCAGTACGGAACGCGGCAAAACAGCCGGTTTGGTCGGGACAACCACCGCTTTATCCGCCGTTTCATCGGTTTCTGCCGTTATTTCCGGTGCACGCGGCAAGGTAATGGTAAAAGTTGAACCTTGCCCCAATTCGCTGTCAACGGTAATTGTGCCGTTGTGCATTTCCATAAATTTTTTGGTAATGGGCAGCCCCAATCCCGTGCCCCCCGCTTTCCGCGTCGTCGAAGCATCTACCTGCGTAAATTCATCGAAAATGCCCGCTTGATTTTCCGGCGCAATGCCGACGCCCGTGTCTGCCACACTGACCCACACCTGTTCGTCATCCGCGCCGGCAGAAATGGAAATGCTGCCCGTTTCGGTAAATTTTGCCGCATTCGATACCAAATTGAGCAGCACCTGCCGCATACGAGTTTCATCGCCCATTACCGGCGGCAAATCTTCGGGTATATCCATCAACACTTCTACCGATTTGTCTTTGACCAATCCGACCGCTGTTGATGCCGCCCCATTGAGCAGCGGCTTCAAGTCCAGCGGGGCAATATTTATATCCATTTTACCCGCTTCAATTTTAGACAAGTCCAAAATATTATTGATAAGGTCAAGCAGGTGTTTGCCGCTTTGATGAATGGAACTCAAATCGGTGCGCTGCATTTCGGTCAGCGGTCCGTCAATGCCTTTCAAAATTACCCGCGAAAACCCGATGATAGAGTTAAGCGGCGTGCGCAATTCGTGCGACATGTTTGCCAAAAATTGTGTTTTCAGTTTGTCCACTTCACGCAACTGTGCAGCAATATCGCGTTCTTCCTGATAGGCTTTGGCATTGCCGATGGATGTTGCAATTTGGGTGGCTAAAATCTCCATCACCGCAATCAGGTTTTGGTCGAAGGCATTTTGCTGCGGACTGCGCATTTCTATGGCGCCGATAGTTTCTTGCCCCAGCACCAACGGAATAACCAATGCCGATTTTATATCGGGGTCATCCTCCGGCAATAGCGCCACCGAATCGGGCTGTGCCTGCTGGGCAACGACGGTTTGCCGCTGGTGCACGGCTCGCCACGGCAGCGAACCGTATTGCAGCGTGCGCTGTTCTGTTTTTACTTTTGCCGATTGTTCGCTGCCGGAAAAAACCAGCGCATCCCAGTTGTCGCTGGCGGGGTCGGTTAAAAAGATGTTTACCTGTTTTAACCCGAACCGGCTTTGCACCAGCGATACACTGTATGTCAGCAGTTGATTCAGGTTAAGCGTGGCAGTAATTGCCTGCCCGATTTCCGCGCTGGTTTGCAGTTCTGCCACCCAGCGTTCGGTCTGTTCGATGAGCCGGGCATTGTCAACCGCCAGCGCGGCTTGCGCGCTGACCGCCTGCAAAATAGCGCGTTCATCTTCCGTCCATGCCCGTTCCGCCGAATCTATCAGCGCCAGTGCGCCAATGGTTGCACCGCGCAAAGTTAACGGGCTGACCAGCGCCGAAATATCCGCCTTTTCGCCTGCCTCTGCGGGTGAAACGATATGTGTATCGCCATTTTTCCCTTCGGTGAGCAGCCAATCGGTAGATAGTTGCTCGCCATTGGGGGGGATGAGGTACATATCGCGGTCGGTATTATCGTGCGATTGTAAATATACCTGCCACGCATCTTCCAAATAGCGCCGGTGCAGCGTTTGAATTTCCTGCGCGTTGGCGCGTTCGCTTTCCAGCAGACGGATAACGTTGACCGCATTTGCCACTTGGTCGGCAATGGCGCGCAAAATCAACTCGTCATCGGCGGAAAAGTCATTTTTAGAAACACTCTGCACATCCAACACCCCGACAACTTCCCCGCGCGAAATTAACGGTATCGTAATTTCAGATTGCGTTTCCGGCAATAGTAGGTGCTCTTGATACGTTGCCCCCAGCGAAACATCCGGCGTGTTTTGCACGCTCCGGCGGGTGATGGCGGCACTTACTTGACTTCTACTGTTGAGCGGCAATTTATACTGCATAAAATCGGCTCGCCATTCGGCGGGCAGAGATTCCGCCGCCACCGCTTCAAGCACGGCATACTGCCGATAATCATCCACCAAAAAGATAGACACCGCATAATAGCCAAAGTGTTGCTGCAACAAATTCGCCACGGTGGGCAATAGCGATGCCAAATCGGTTTGCGCGGTGGTGGTTTTGGCAATTTCCGCCGCCGCCTGCAATTGGGTTGCTCGCCGCAGCGCTTGCTCAAGGTGCAACTGGTTGTTCAGTGTAATGGATAATTGCTGCCCGATATTTTCCAGCAGCCGGATTTTGTCCGGGGGGAACACGGTTGGGGTGCGGTTGGCAACCAGCAAAAAACCCGAATTTTTGCCGCCGCTCCACACCGGCACGGTCACCATCCCCCGAAAACCGAGTGCGCCAATCAGTTGCTGCAATGGCGGCTGAAATTGCGGGTCGGTGGAGCCGTCGCTGGAAACGATTGTCTGACGACCGCCGCGCAGTTCGGAAAACCCGTATTCCCCCATCGGGAAGGTTGCCCCCACCGTCAGTGCCGATTGTTCGGCAACTTCGGGGTGAAGGCGCAATGCCACCAATTCGGTATATGGCTGCGATGCCTCGGAATGGTACAGCATTATCAGCGTTCCCCAATCGGGGCGGACGGTTTCTACCGCATCCAAACCGGCATCAAAAATTTCTTTTTGCGACGATGCCGCCAACAGTTGCTGCCCCAAGTTGTACATAATGCCTGTTTCTTGCAACAGCGCTTCACGAGCGGCTTCAACGGCTTTTTGGCGGCTGATGTCTTGGGCGGTGGCGTAAATTTCTCGCACGCCGCCAAGTTCGTCAGGTGCGCCGAGGGTTACGGTGGTGGCAACCGGCAGGGTAGAACCGTCTTTCCGCACATACGTCAGTTCGATATTTTCCTGTTGCTGCCGTCGCCCGGTACGGAAATCTTCCAGCACTTCTTCAAACTTGACGCGGCTTTCCGCCGTCATAAATTCGGTAATATGGCGTTTGTTCAATATTTGTTCTCGAAGCCCGGTGTAGCCCAGCATTTCCAATTCGGTATCGTTTATTTCTTTGATGATGCCATCGAGCGCCAGCGTATGGTATCCCACCGGTGCGCGGTGATACAAATCTTGAAAACGGGCTTGAATTGCCTGCACCTGCCCGAACAACCGGCTGTTTTGCAGCGCGTTGGCAATTTGGTCGGCAACCGTTTGCAACACGTCAATATCTTCTTGAGAAAATGCGTTTTCTTCCACACTTTGGATGGTCAACGCCCCCAAAACTTGGCTACGGCTGATGAGCGGCAACGCCATTTCCGAGCGCGTTTCGGGCAGATACGGGTTTTTGAAACGCACCGATTCAGTGGTAACCTGCCCGGAAATACGCGGCTGGCGGTGCACAATTGACCATCCCACCATTGAGGTTTCATCAATTTTCAAGCGATGACTGTCTGCCAATTGTTGTTTACCGGCGTCGCCCGTTCCCGATTTTAACACTGCCCACCGGTAGGTTTCGTCCACCAAAAACAATCCCACATAATAAAACCCAAACTGGTCTTTGATGAGATCAACGGCTTGCTGTAACAATGCTTTCGTTTCAAGCGTGGTGCTGGCTGTTTTCGATACCTCGATAGCAGTGCGCAACTGGGTTCCCCGCCGTGCCAAGTCTTGGGTTCGCTGGCGGACGCGCTCTTCCAGCGTGCCGATAAGTTCGCGCAGGCGGGCGGTCATATTGCCAAACGCGCTTGCCAGCACACCGATTTCATCTTCGCGTTGAATGTCAATTGTGCGATTCAGGTTTCCGCCGGCAATATCGGTGGCAACAGCCGTTAATTCTTCCAACGGCGAAATGATGCGTTTGGCTAACATATATCCTAAATAAAATACCGCCACCAAAATGAATAACGATATAATTAAAACTCGGTTTGCAGTGCTAATAATGGGTTCAAATGCGGCTTTTTGCGATTGTTCTACCACAATGGCTACACCAATTCGGTCAATAAAACGCTCTGCACCGATAACCGGGACATCGTTGTAATTTTCGTAAAATCGAATGTTGTAGGTCTCTTTATATCCTTTTATACCGGCATCATACATATTGGGGGCAAGCAGTTTTAATTTTTCAGATAACAACTGGGTGCCCTGCAAAACAACGTATGTTTCACTATCCTTCCCTACTTCATTTTTATCTTCCAAAATTTGGGTTAACGCATCGGTATTAACTTCTCCGATGAGCATTCCGATGCGTTGGTTGTTTGAATCATACAATGGTTCGGCAATATATAAACTTACCTGCCCGGTTTGTTCATTGTATATTAACCCACCAAAATGCGGTTCGTTAAGCCCCAAAATATAGAAATGCTTACGGCTAAAGTCTTCGCCAATATCTTGATTTACATCGTCGTTGGTAGTTGCCACCACAATGCCGTTATTATCCAAAAGGAAAATATGCTTTATATTTTTTACACTACCGAGTACTTGCAATGCATCTAATTTGAACCGTAAACGATTATGTTTGAGCATTTCAGGATGTGTTACCGCATTTTTTAACATCCTAACGCCGATATCTTGCAATAACGGGCTAGAAAACTGGTCTTGAATGCCATCTAACCATAAATCTATTGCTTTTTCTTTTAATAACGCAGCGGTAACCAGTTTATCTTTGGCATCTTGACGTGCAGTGATAATACCCGAATATGTTACTATACTGCCGACCAACAGCATCGGTAATATGATTATCAGCGCAAACGATAAAAGAAGTGCGCGCTGTAAACTATGTTTGGTATCAAACCAAGTTCGGGGTGAAATTGTTTTTTGGCGTTTCATAAATTTCACTCACCTTTTTCCACGGATGTGCTACCGGCGGGCAACGGAGGGTTGCCGTTGAGTGGGCGGCGTTTGAGTTTTGCCGGTGAAAGGGGTTGTGTTTGCCGTTTTGGCGCCAACCGAACCGCGCCACCGGGCGCATTTAAGGCTTTTGTCAACTCGGTAACGGTGGTTTTTAATATGTTTTGCACCCCCGATGCCGAGTGAATGCGTGCCACCAGTTGGCGAATAATTTGCTCGCGCCGGAAGTTCTGTTCAATGGATGTGAGCAACGACAGGTTTTGCCATGCAATGGCGGCTTGCAATGCCATCCCTTCCAGTAATTTTACGTCGGATTCGGAAAACGGAATAACATTTTCCGTGCGACGGATGAGCATAACGCCGATGGTAAGCGTTTCCGTTCTGACGGGAATTGCCGCCACGGCTTCGGGAATATCGGGCGTGCCGGGGATAGGTGTTCCCCCGCCACCATCGGCAAATAGGCGCGTTAATGATTGCCCGGTGCGTGCCGCTTCGCCGGAGATGCCTTCTCCCAATTTTAACCGCAGGGCAAGCATTTCTTCCTCGTACCCGCCAACCACCGCTTGGGGAATCAACGTATCGTCTTTTAACAAAAATATGGTTCCTTGGTCAGCCCGCGCCAGCGAAACCGCATGCCGAATGATGGTGTTGAGCAATTTTTCCAAATCGGAAGCGGCGGATATTTCGTGGTTAATATCCAACAATGTATTCAATTTTCGGCTGGATTCCGCCACATTTTTGTACAATCGTGCGTTAAGAATAGCATTTGCCAACTGGTCTGCCATAATCTGCAATGCGGTGATGTCTTCTTGTGAAAACGCTGCCACCGCTTCGCTTTGAATGGTGAGCGCCCCCAATACCTGATTCTGGCTGACCAATGGCAATGCCATTTCCGAACGGGTTTTTGGTAAATACGGGTTGTTGAAGTGAACGGCATCCTGCCCCACATCCAATGCGATACGGGCTTTTTGGTGGGCAATTGCCCAACCAATCATCGAACCTTCATCGCCAATAGCCAATTTGTGTCCGGCGGCAACTTGTGCCCGCCCTTCTTCGCCGCTACCGGCGCGAAGATACGCCCATTTACCATCTTCGCTCACCAAAAAAATACCCACATAATACAGTTGGAAACCGGTTTTTATCAACGAAACCGCCTCTGTAATAACGGTTTCTTCTTCCAAAATTTGGCTGGTGATACGCGAAACTTCTGCGCCGGTTTCTAACTGCCGTGTGCGTTCCTGCATTCGCGACAGTTGAATATGGTAATCCAATGCCCGCCCTACCTGCCGCGCCAGCATCGAGAAAAAAGCAAGATGCGACGCTGAAAAACTTCGCTGATGTGCATACCCCACCAACAAATACCCCAGCGGCACATCGCCGGAAACGGTGGTAATTAATTGCACCACCGCCGATTTTATCTGCAATTGTTCCAACAGCGCGGTTTCATTGGCGTTGAATTTTGCCCGGTCGTACAAAATATCCAGTACCAACGGTTTTCCGGTTTCCAAAACGCTGGTCAGCATCGGATAATCTGCAATATCGTAAATCTGATTTTCCATGGACTGCGCCAATTTAAGCGTTTTGTTTTTGTGTCGGGCAACGGCAACGCTCACCGGAGCATTTGTTTGGGGAATATCCGTAAATTCCGCCAGCAAACACACGTCTGCCCCCACCGCTAAAAACATTTCTGCCGCTTGTCGGTAAACGGCATCGGTGTGTGCTGCATTCATCAGCTGCTGGTCAAAATCCAGTAACCGGCGCGTGCGAGCCAGTTGGTCTTGCGTTTGTTTTAAATTGGATTGGCTTTCAATGCCGCGCGCCAAATATGGCGACAACAGTTGTAAAAATCGCACATCGCTATATGCAAAAGCGTTGGTGGTGGTGCGCACTACCACCAACCAGCCTAATGTTTCCTGCCCGGACAGTGCTACCGCTACCAGCGACCGGGCATGTGTATCTCGTGCAAAAACGGCAAAACGGGCATCTTGCTGTAAATCGCCAATTTTATGCGGAACGTCTGTTTTGGCTGACCACATCCATTCGGCGTTAGCCGGTGTAAATTTTCGACCCACACCGGGCAGGCGAATGGGCTGGTTGGTGATGACAGCGGTTACCCATGCTTCGGGGCTGTCTGCGGCTGTGGATGCCCGAAATAGAATAATGGCGGCATACGCCGACTGTTTAAAAACGGGGGCTTGTTTTAATTGTTGCAGCAAGTTTTGTGGTGATTCTTGATTGTGCATCAGTTGCATGGCTTCAAACAACTGTGCTTTCAATCGAATTTCTTGTTCTATTTGTGTTTTTGCCATTAGAACAATCCTTTTTCCACAATTTTTGAAGCGTCAACCGACGGCAACGGGGGCTGAGGTGTACAGTTGTGTGATTTGGTAATTTACTCACCTTACGCAGTCGAGGATTTGACA
>CAYPNZ010000060.1:0-10050 GCA_964411845.1 uncultured Anaerolineaceae bacterium | reverse complement strand
ACACCGCCCACGCCGACGCCGACACCCATCGCCACCAACACCCCAACACCCAGCCCCACCGCTACCCCGGCGCCAACCGCCACGCCCACGCCCACCGACACGGCTGTGCCCACCGCTACCCCGTCGCCCACGGCAACCGTCACCGGTACACCGCCGCCCACCCCCACCGACACGCCGACACCCACCGCTACGGCTGTGCCCACCAACACCCCAACGCCCACCGCCACGCCGGTTATGCCCGATTTGGTGGTCACCGACATCCGGGTGGAACCCAACCCGCCCAACAACGGTTCGGCGGCAACCGTGTTCGTCACCATCAAAAATCAGGGGTTGGTGGATGTAACCCCCGGCAATAATTTCTGGGTTGATTTTTACGTGAACCCGGCAACCACACCAACCGTCGGCGACACAGGCGTGCTTTTCTGGGGCGTTCAGGGTGCAGATATGACCGCCGGGGCAACACTAACCTTCACCGCGCCATACACCTTCGCCGGCGGCACGGCACAACTGTACGCCCTGGCGGATTCAGGCGGAAATGTGTCGGAAAATGACGAAACCAACAACCTGCTCGGTCCGGTTCCGCTGACGGTGAATCGCACCACCGAAAATCGCATCCCGATACCGACAGCGGTGCACCCGCTCGGCACACCAACACCGGTCGGGCGTGAATAAAATGGTTGCAAAATTACCGAAAGTGCGTTATAATATCACTATGGTTGACATAAAGAAAGGTGCGTCATGAAACGGTTTCTAACTTCGGTAACACTATTCGCTATCATCGCATCGGTGATTTCACTTTTCGCCGCATCGCCGACATCACAGGCACAGCGTCCCACCCCCACCACCATCGTTTCGCCTACCCCCACCGCCGATGTTTCGCCAACGCCCAACACCGGCGCCAGCAGTCACCCTGCATCGAAAAAAGACTCGGCGCCCCCCCAAGAAGGCGCTGTGTGGGGATATGTGATTGACTATTCCAACGGCGGCGCACCGCAAGCCGGCGTGTCGGTGGTGCTTGATGGCGGCGGCTGGTCGGCAGAAACCGTTTCCGACAGCAACGGTTTCTACAAATTTGCCGGATTGGGCAGCGGCGAAGCCCGGCTGCGGTTAAAATTGCCGCCGGAAGCACACGCGGTGAACGAAAATTGGCGCATTCATACCGGCAGCGCCAGCCAACAAGCCACCAATCTCGGTTTTTACTGGGGCGACACCCCACCGCTGCCGGTCATCGCCTCGGCTGAAGCAAGCAAAGTTGCCGCCGGGCAAACGGCATCGCTGAAAGTGACGGTAAAAAATCAAAGCGGCGGCGACGCACACAACTTGCTGGTGACCGTTTCTCTGCCGCCGGAATTGACCGCTGCCGACCCCCAACCGGCAAATGACGGCACAGTAGACATTGCCGACCATCGCGTTACCATTCAGTTGGATGCGCTGCCCGATGGCGAAAAAGCGACCTTCACCGTGGCTGCCAACGCTGCCGATACCCTGCCCGATGCGCTATCGGCGGTGGACGTTTCGCTGGTGTATGACGAGCAACTCACCCCGCAGCAAATTTCGGTTAATTTGCAACCGGGCAACGCCGGAACGGGTACAACCGCCACCGAATCCGTCATCCCCGAAACCGGCGGCGCACAAAATAACACCACCCCCGCCACCACTGTGCCAATCGCCATATTGGCGGTACTGTTTGTAATCGGGTTGGCATACGCCGGTATTCGCGGATTCTCTCGCCGTTCATAATTTGGGGCAACAAAAAAGCCTGTCACTGTTGCGTGACAGGCTTTTGTTTTTCGGGAATTTCAGCCGCCCAATTCGCCGCCGGTAATGCGCCACACCAGATAAATTCGCTGGACAGCGGTGAAGTTGGTAAAAATTGCCAAAATCCATAACACAATCAGCAATTGGTTAAAAATCAAACCGAGCACCAGCAAACCCACCCGCTCAAAACGAGTGAGCAGCCCTTGTTTCAATTCCACGCCGATGCCTTCGGCGCGAGCGCGGGCATAACTGACCATCAACGACCCGACGATGGTCATGTAAATCAACACCAATTCCGTGTGGGCACCCTGCCCCACCAAAAAGATGAACAAGCCCAAAAAAATAATCGCTTCCGAAAAACGGTCAAGGGTAGAATCGAGAAATGCACCGAAGCGGCTGGTGCGCCCCATTGTGCGTGCCAGCGTACCGTCAATTGCATCGAAACCGGCAGCGAGCACAATCAACACCCCGCCCAATTGCAGGTGTCCGTAACCAATGACCACCGCCACGCCAACCGTCAATAAAAAGCCCACCACCGTGATAAAATTCGGTGAAATGCCTGTCCAGCCAATGAACCGCGCCAATGGTTCCAAAAAAGCGCGCGTGTATTTTCGAGCCAAGTCCGAAAGCATAAAAAAATCCTCAATAAAAAGTATTCTTCACAATAGTACCCTATTCAGCGCGGAAAGCAAAAAATCGCGTTTGGTTTTGTTGCCAACAACAATGAACGCTTGCCTTGAATTTTTGTTTATGCTACCATGTTAATGTAATGTTATTTTAAAGGGGATATTATCGGTGGCAGCCACCATTCACAGTTTATCTGACCGCACTCAAAATAATTTGGCGTTTCGGCTATGGTTAAACGATATAAACGCTCGATTGATGAAATCAATCGGCAAGTTGGTTTCGCCGGCACAGCAAGCGGAATGGATGGCATTATTGAAATCATCCGGCACCCGCGAAGAGATTTTCCCCGCGTTGGTAAAATTGAATTTACCGTTGGCAACCATTGCTCAACTTTTCGAGAAGACCGCCGCGCTCCTCCCCGACCACAACCCCGATTACTGGCGACATCTTGCCTACCTGCAAACGCAAATTATGCAGGTTTTGGGTGAAACGTCGAATGTGTCCACGCACCACCAGCGCATCGGGCTGTTATCAAAATTGCCCGGTTTGGCGCAAACTTCTTCCAACCCCAAACAACTTTTGGAAAATATTGCCACACTGTTGGCGGATATTTTTTATCATGCCTCTGTTAATCTTTTTTTGAGCACAAATATTCCAGAAAATTTAAATTTACGGGTTGCCCATTGGCAGGGTGCAATTCCCACCGAGCAGGAAAAGATAACCTTTGTGCACACAATGCTTCATCACGCCGGTGCGGTGAAAGCCGCCATAGATTCAAAAACGCCGCAAATTGCTCATACCATCGCCTACCCTGCCCCGTCGAAATTACCCGCCATTTACGAAGAATTGGCAGCCCCGCTGATAAAAAACGATACCGTTTTGGGTATCATTCATATTCTCAATCATGGGGCACAACCATATACCCTAACCGATTTGTCGTTTTTGGATGCCGTTGCCAGCGAAGTAACCCTGTTGCTCGACACCGCCGACATGCAATCGGTACTGGCACACAAAACCAAAGAACAGCAAATCTTGTTGGAAGCCAATGCAGCACTGAGCACCAGCGAAACCGCCGGCACCGCCGTTGATACGCTGGTAGAAAAAATCACCGAGGCTTTGAATGTGGGCGCATGTGTGGTCTCGCGGTGGGACGAAACAACAAAAACCTTCACTGCCATTTCTGAGTATGTGGCAAGTACAAAAGCCGCCGCGCGCCGCACGTGGCGCAATTTACACCAGCCGATTCCCCTTCAGCACGACCCCATCGGCAAACACGTGTGGAAAACCCGCCAACCGTTTTCGCAACGCAGCACCGCACCGCGCTATACCGCTCCGCTCACCAAAAATACGTGGCGGCGATACGGTTGGAACAGTGTGCTGGCTGTACCGCTCATCAACCAAAAACAATTCATCGGCTTACTGGAAGTGTATGACCATAATATGCAACGCACTTTTTCAACCGATGAAATTCAACTGACGCAGGCTTTTGCTCATCAAACATCCGTTATCATCAACCAAATCGATTTGCTGCAAGCCACTCGCGAGCGATTGATGGAGGTCAGCACACTGTATTCACTGTCGCGGCAAATCATCTCAACTTCGCCGCTGAAATTGCCCCCCCTGCTGAACAGCATTGTTTCAACCGTTAAAGAAATTGTTGACTGCCGGGCATGTGTCCTTTTTCTGGTGGATGACAGCGGAAAGTATTTAGAAATTAAAGCCGCTACCGGCATCAAAAAACAATGGAAAGATACGGCGCGGCTGGCTATTGGCGAAGGCGCTGCGGGAAAAGCCGTTGCCGAGCGCCGGACAATTTACGTCCCGGATACACAAACCGACCCCAATTTTATTTTTTTTGACCACAGCATCCGTTCGCTGGTGGTGGTTCCGCTGATTTTTCAGGGAGAAGTCATCGGGGCGATAAATTTGGACGATACCAAACCGCACGCTTTCGGCAGGGCGCAGGAACGATTATTGAGCATTGCCGCCAACCATGCCGCCATCGCCATTCAAAACGCACGGCTCTTTCAAAAACTGTCCACCGAGGAACACCGCACCCGTGCCATTATAGAGCACATGGCGGACGGAATTTTGTTAATTAATCGAGATGGAAGTATTATCACCGTCAATTCAGCATTAAGCCGTATGGTTGGCATTCGCAGTGCTGCGATGCTGGGGAAAAACATTCACAGCGACACACTGCATCCCGCATTGAAAGCAATTTCTGCGCCGTTGAAAAAAGACCGCCACACGGGGCATTTGGTTAACACCGTAACACTACCGGGAAAAACAAATACCACGTTGCGCATCATTGCCACCCCTGTTACCAACGAGCAGGGACAGCAACTTGGCGAAGTGCGGTTGATACACGACATCACTCGCGAACGCCATTTGGAACAACTGAAAGATGATTTCATCTCGACTATCTCGCACGAGTTGCGCACACCTTTGTTTTCAATTCAAGGGTTTGTACGGCTGATTTTAAATGGCGATGTGCCGGATACCCGCACCCAACACGAATTTTTAAGCATCATCGAACGCCAAGCCGACCATTTGGCTGAATTGGTATCGAACCTGCTTGATTTGAACCGTCTGTCATCGAATGCACTGCAACTAAAACTTGAACCGCTAAACTTGTTGGATATTCTCACCCAAACCGTCAGTCAACTGGAAGGGTTTTCTCGCAAAAAAAACGTACATGTTGACACAAAGTTACCGGCATCGCTGCCGCCGGTTAGGGGCGATGCCGTGCGGTTGAAACAAGTTTTTACCAATCTCATCGGCAATGCCATAAAATTCACTCCGAAAAACGGGCACGTGTGGATTCAAGCCAAGGCACAACCCGCAAACATACTCATCAGTGTTACCGACACCGGTATCGGTATTCCCGCAGATGAGATGGAAAAGATTTTTGGAAAATTCTATCAAGTTGAAGAGCACAGCACCCGCTCTGCCGAAGGAAGCGGATTGGGCTTGCACATCGCTCGCCGATTGATTGAACGGCACAACGGCAAAATATGGGCACAAAGCGAACTGGGTAAAGGCAGCACTTTCTTTGTGCAGTTGCCCATCGCTACTCGAAAAACAACCTCAAAGGAGCGTAACGCATGAGCACCATTCTGGTAATTGACGATGATGTAAACGCCCTGAAACTGTTAGGGTACACGCTGCGCAAAGCCGGCTTCAAAATTCTGCTGGCACAGAATGGCTTTGAGGGTTTGAGCAAAGCGGAAGAACACGTGCCCGATTTGATTGTGTCTGACCTGATGATGCCCCGTATGGACGGCTATGAGGTAACCCGCCGCTTGCGAGCCAACCCCAAAACTCGTTACATTCCCATCATTATTTTAACGGCAAAATCTCAGGTGCAAGACAAGGTTGCCGGGTTTGAAGCCGGCGCAAACGACTACGTTACCAAGCCCGTTATGCCCGCCGAACTCATCGCCCGCATAAAAGCGCAACTTGCCGCCCGTCCGGCAGTTGCCGCCCCCACGCCATTACAGGCGCGCGCCCGTCTTGTCGGTTTTGTGGGCGCGAAAGGCGGCGTCGGGTTAACCACCCTGCTTGTAAACGCCGGTTTGGCACTGCAAAAATCGGGAAAACAGGTGATGCTGGTTGATTTCAAATCGTCCGGGGGAAACGTGTGCCAAATGCTGGGACACGCCCCCAACAACGATTTACTGTCAATTTTGCGCCACCCCGGCACAACTGTCACCCCCGACGACATCGGGCGGGCAATGATGCGGCACGGTTCAGGCATTACGATGCTGCCGCCGGTACATGGGGTATATGCACGCTATCACCCCCTCGACGCCAAACAAGCCAAAGCCATTTTAAATATCGTTGATGCCAACGTTGATTATGTGTTCATTGATTTGGGCAATGCCTTAACGCAGGCGGTCACCACGGTGCTGAAAATGTGCCACCAAATCTGCCTGGTTACCGAACCAAATTTATTGGCATTTGACCAAACGCGGCGCATCACCCAATATCTGTCGGATGTGGGATTAAATTCCAACAATCTGGGTACAGTATTGGTTAATCGCAGCCGCACGGGACATGGCTTTACCATGTCGCAGATAAAAGATATTCTAAAAATTGATGTTTGGGGTATAATTTCACCGGTGCCGGAATTGGCGCATCAAGCAATACAGGCAAAAACTACCATCATCGAATTGCAACCCGACCATATTGTCTCGCAACAATTTGCGCAACTGGTTCCCATCTTTACCTCAAACAGTTAGAAAGGATTTTTCGGCACTATGACCGATTTTTATGCACAAATTGAAACCGCCAGCCAATTATTGAGCCACGCATCATACGCCATCGCGCTGACCGGCGCCGGTATCAGCACGCCATCCGGCATTCCCGACTTTCGCAGCCCGGGTTCCGGGTTATGGAATCAGGTCAACCCCATGGACGTTGCTTCCATCATCGCCTTCCGCCAACACCCGGAAACTTTTTACGATTGGGTTCGCCCATTGGCAGGGAAAATTCTGAATGCAGAGCCAAATCCGGCACATTATGCGCTGGCGCAACTGGAAGCCGCCGGCAAACTAAAAACCATCATCACTCAAAATATTGACGGGTTGCACCAAGCCGCCATGAGCCGTGACGTGCTGGAAGTGCACGGTCATATCCGCAGCGCCACTTGCGTGCGCTGCTACAAATCGTTCGATGCCCAACCGGTTATGCAAGCACTGATGGACGGCGATACCGTGCCCACCTGCAATGTTTGCGGCGGACCGTTGAAACCGGATGTCATTCTGTTCGGTGAGCAGTTGCCGGTAGAACCCCTTTTGCAGGCACGCCACGCCGCCACCAAAGCCGATGTGATTCTGGTGGTGGGGTCGTCGCTGGAAGTTGCCCCCGTTTCCGATTTGCCATACGAGGCGCTGGCTCACGGCGCAAAACTGATTATCATCAATTTTCAGCCCACTTATTTGGATGACCGCGCCGCTGTGGTTATTCATCATGATGTAACGGAAGTGCTGCCGGAAATTACCAAACGAGTCATTGCCGATTGACCCGTTTCCCGCAAATAAAAAACGACCGAGCCGCTTGTGCTCGGTCGTTTTTGTTTTGTGGAATTTTTAGCCGGTAACTTTGGCTTTGCGCCCGAACAGACGGGCAATTTCGCCTTTTTGCCAACTGACCAGCAACGGCGTGGCATTGAAAATAGATGAATACGCCCCGCTGGTGATGCCGACAAACATCACCGCCATAAATTGGCGCGTGGTTGCCCCGCCAAGCCACAACACCGCCCCCACCACAAACAGCGTGCTGATGGATGTGGCTAAACTTCGGTGCAGTGTTTCCAGCAAACTGCGGTTTGCCACCACCTCAAACGGTTCCGAGCGGCGGCGCGGTAAATTTTCGCGCAAACGGTCAAACACCACAATAGTATCGTTAACCGAATACCCAATAACCGTGAGGATGGCAGTCAAGAAAAGCGTATCCACCTCCCAGCCCCAAATTAACCCCGCCAGCGAGAACAATCCCGCTGTAACCAGCACGTCGTGCAGCATTGCCACAATGGCGCTGACACCGTACCGCACCGCGTTGGGGATGGCGCGGAAAACATACCAAATGAACAACAAAATTGCAATGGATGCCACGGCAATCGCCACGCCGGAAGCGCGCGTCACTTCGTGCCCGATGGTCGGTCCAATTGCCTGAAAACGTCGCTCTTCAAATTTACCGATTTTCGATTGAATGTCGGCAATGAGCGCCTGCTTTTCTTCGACTGAAATATCTTTGGTGCGCACCAGCACCGTATTTTCGCCCTCTACCGATTGCGCGGTGGTGTTGGTGTAGCCGTCATCCACAAACACCTGTCGCACATCCAACGGTGAAACGGGTTTGTCGAATTTCATTTCCCAGATGGTGCCGCCGGTATAATCAATTGCCATCCGGAATGGCGAACCGATTTGCGCCCACGAAATCGCCATAATGATGACGCCGGGAATGATGATGACGGTTGACAGCAGATAATACCATTTTCGCTTTTGCACAATCTCGAATGCACCGGCAGCCCACCCCGGCACATTTATCTGCGAACTTTCTTTCAAACCAATCCACAGCGAACGATTGGAATCCATCACATGCCCAAACGCATCCACGGCAAAACGCAAAAACGCGCGGGTGACGGTAACGGCGGTAAACAGGTTAATGAGCACCCCGATGGACAGTGTAACGGCAAACCCTTTAACAATACTGGCGCCAAAGTTTGAACCAAACCAGAAAAGGATGAAAGCGGTAATAAGCGTACTGAGGTTTGCATCGCGGATGGAGGGCCAGGCACGGGTAAAGCCGGTTTCCACCGCCGTTTTCAGTTTCTTTCCGGCGCGAAGTTCCTCCTTCATCCGCTCGAAAACCAAAATATTGGCATCTACCGCCATCCCGATGGTGAGGATGAAACCGGTAATAGCGGGCACTGTCAGCGTGACGGGGATGAGTTTATAAAGCGAGAAGTTTATCAACCCGTACAGAATCATTGCCAAACTGGCAAAAACGCCGGGCACGCGATAGTAAATCAGCATAAAGAGCAACACCACTATCAGCCCGATGGTTCCGGCGCGCAGGCTTTTTGCCAGCGATTCCTGCCCGAGGCTCGGACCGATGGTACGGTTTTCGATAACTTTTAACGGCACGGGCAACGCACCGTATTTCAGTTTAATTGCCAAATCTTCGGCTTCTTGCCGCCCAAAACCGGCGGGATTACCGCTGGTAATCTGCCCGCTGCCGGTGATGTGTGCATTGATGCGCGGCGCAGACACCACTACCCCATCGAGCACAATTGCCAAAAAATCGCCCACGTGGTCTTTGGTGTATTCGCCGAAAATTTTATTGCCTTCGGGAGAAAGGGTAAAACCGACGGTGCGTGCGCCGGTGCGCGAATCAATTTCTACCTGCGCGTCTTTCAAACCGGAACCGGTCATAATGGTTTTAAAAACTTTATCGGGGTAAGTGTAGGTATCGGTGGCAACTTTTCCGCCGGCTAATTTCAACGCCTCGGTGGTAATGATGCGGTCGCCTTCGCGCAACGGAAATTGCAGCGCTTCCACAAATTCCAGCCGCCCCGTTTCTTTCACCAAACTGATGGCTTGGTCGGGGTCGCGCACTTCGGGCAATTCCACAATAATGCGGTTTTCGCCTTCAATTTGCACCAGCGGTTCTACCACGCCCAAACCGCCGCTCACACGATTTTCAATGATGACCCGCGCCGGTTCCATCACATCTTTAAAATCGATGGGGTTGCCGTTTTCATCGGTAACCTGTTGCGCTTCCAGCACAATTTGCGTGCCGCCCACCAAGTCCAAACCTTCGTGCACCCGGATGCTGCGCTGTTGGTCGCCCTGCCAAAACAGCAGCGATGCCCACCACGGCGCGTTACTGCCCAAACCGCTTTCAACGTCTTTCGGCACAGTGTACTGCAAATTGCTCACACTGACCCACACCGTCACTGCGGTAAGCAACAAAATGCCAATCAATACTCGAATGTTCCGTTGAGACATAAATTCCGCCTTCTCCTCATGTAGTAATTAGTTACTCACCTTACGCACTTTGAAATTTGATAAAGTTTGATACTTTAAACCGGCGTTTCCCCTCTCCCCCTAACCCCCTCCCCCAAATTGGGGGAGGGGGAACAAAAAGGGGTGAGCG
>CAYPNZ010000059.1:0-10085 GCA_964411845.1 uncultured Anaerolineaceae bacterium | reverse complement strand
AGAAAAATGTATGGATTCCCGCTTTCGCGGGAATGACATTGGCGAAATCTCACAAGAATTTGCTCTTTCCGGTTGAGAAATTATTTCCAACAGTAAATTTGGCACTTATGCAAGAGGCATATTGGAGATTGGGCGATAGAGATACCTGCAAAAGTCATACGCTAATTACCAATTTGCCAATTACCAAAATAAAAAACACCCCCTGACTATCAGAGGGTGTGTGTTTGAGCGTTCCATTCCTCCGCCGGCATTACCCGGGTCAGGTTCAACGGTCTGCGCCGCAATTTGGCGCAATCTCAGCTCGGTTGCCCGAGCTCCCGCAGGATTAGATTTGGTTGGGTTTATTATAGCCCGTGGGGCATTCCTGTCAATTAAAACATCAGGGTGAGTGTCGGTGTATTTCTTCGCCGTGGCTGCAACATGTATCTTGCAATGCCATAATACCGTTTGGCGTGTCAATTAGCCGCAAGTGCCCTTTGTATGCTTCGTTTAGCCGTGCCGGGGCAAGCGCTTCATCGGGTGTGCCAAAGCCGATGACTCGTTGGTTCAGCAACAAAATACGGTCGAAGTGTTCGGCAGCCAAATTCAAATCGTGCAATGAAACCAGTACGGTTACATTTCGACGGCGCAGGGTGTCTAAAATATCCAGAATGGATTGCTGCGATTGCATATCCAGCCCGGTGAATGGTTCGTCCATCAGCATCAATTCTGCTTCTTGCGCCAGGGCGCGAGCGATGAACACGCGCTGTTGCTGCCCGCCGGACAATTCGCCGATTTGCCGGTTTGCCAGCGATGCCATGTCTACCAGTTCCAGTGCCCGGTGCACCAAATCCCAATCGGCGCGCGACGGGTGTTTGAACAAGCCGATTTTGCTGACCCGCCCCATCATCACCACATCCGAAACGGTGACGGGGAACGACCAATCCACTTTGTTGCGCTGGGGCACATACGCAATGCAGATGTGTCCTTCGGGGTGGCTGCCGTAAATTTTTATGTCGCCCTGCTGCGGTTTGAGCACGCCGGAAATGGCGTTGAACAGCGTGCTTTTGCCGGCGCCGTTGGGACCAACCACCGCCACCCGTTCGCCGGTTTGCAGAGTGAACGAGACATCTTCCAGCGCAAAATGGGCGTTATATCGCACACTGAGATGTGAAACCGCTAAAATCGGTTTGTTGAAATTGTGGGTGAAAATTTTAGTCATACGGCATCCCGCTCTTTTTTCCGCCGACAGTTTTCGCAAATGCCCCAAAATTCCAGCAGATGGCTTTGAATTTGAAAGTTAAATTTATCGGCAAATTCATGTTGTATTTTTTCGGCGACGCAATAATCAAATTCAATGACGGTTCCGCATTTGATGCAAACGAAATGGTGGTGTCCGCCGGTGGCAACGATGAAACGTTGGGTGGCATCATTTAAATACAGCGGGCGCACCAAATGCAGCCCTACCAGCAGTTCCATGGTGCGGTATACGGTGGCGCGCCCCAACTTTGGGCAAAGTTTGCGTCCTTCCGCTAAAATTTGGTCGTGGCTCAGATGCTCGGTGTGACTTTTGAGCACTTCGATGACCGCCCGCCGGGGCGCGGTTAATTTGTATCCCGATTTTTTCAAAATGGATTCAAAATCTACGGTATCCATCATATCCTCAATGTTGAGACTTTGTATTGATTATAGGCGGGCTCATCCAAAAAGCAAAAGAAATTCCACAAAAAAGACCGAGCCGTAACTTGACTCGGTCTTTTTGAAGCGGCTGCCGGGTTAGGGTTCTTCTACCGGCTGCGGAATGTCTTTCGGGTCAACCACCACCGATTGGTTAGCGCCGGTTTCGTATGGCAGCAAGTCATCGGGGGTCAGGAAAACGTCGGGGTTGCCGTGGCAGTCGTTGCACGTTTTGGCTTGCGGTCCCACTTTTTGGATGGCGTGCGGGGTGGCATATTCCCATGTGGGGCGATTGTTAAAGTTCGGCAGCAGGTTGTCGCCATAATAGGCAAAGGTTTCCGGGTCGATGGGAACGTGTCGCAGGGTAACCCATTTCCATGGGCGGTCGGCGCTTTGGATGGGGTTGTATCCGATTTTTATTGCCATCTGTGACGGTTCGATTTTGAAATACGGCACGTCGTCATCGCTTTTTTGCACGTGGCAACTGTAACACTGTTTGTATGCGGTGGTGTGGCAGGTGGCGCATGCCATTGTGTCGAGATGGGTGCTGTCGTGTGCGGCGACGGCATCGTCTGCCGAAACATCGGCGTGGCAATCGCCGTCGGTGCAGCCGGGGGTGGGCGGTCCGTCATAACGATGGTTGGGCTGATAATCCATCGTGCCGTGCATTTCATCGGCTTGATGGCAGTCAAAACAGGGCATGCCCCCTTTCGTCCAGTGTACATCGGCAGGGAAACCTTCGTTCAATCCTTTATATTCATCATTGATGCGACTGCCGTGGCAACCGGTGCAGGTTAGGTTCATCGGCGGGATTTTTTTGAATTGATGACCGGCTGCCAATCCGCCGCCGGTTGTTGCCGGACGGCTGACATGGCACTGTCCGCAGGTGGTGTGACAACTGTCGCAGTGGTTATCGAAGGCTTCTTGCACTTGGGACCATGTTTCATCGCTGGTGCGCTGCTGTACGGCGGTGTAATAACCCTGCAAACTTTCGTGCAAACTTTTGCTGTGGGCAGCGGCGGTATCGGTGTGGCATTGGTCGCAGGCATCGGCGGTGATGGGAAATTTGCGAATGCCGGTGTGCGCCGCGTCTTTTTCCTGCGCTGTGCCGTCGCCGCCGTGGCATGCCACGCAGCCCATTTCGCCATGGATGGTATCGGCAAATTCTTTATTGCTGACAAAGGCTTTTTCCCAACCCTCCAACGGAGGGACGGAGCCGCCTCATCCTTCCCCTTCGGAAAGCGATTCTTTTACCTCTTCCGGTTTGGCGGTTTCTTGCAATTTCCCGTCGTCGGTGTGACACGAAAAGCAACTTTCATCCGATGCGGGCAGTACCGCTGTGGGCGTTGCCTCCGGGGCGAGGGTGGGGGTGGGCGGGGGCACGTTGGCGACTTCAATGTCGCTGCGGTCGCGGCTGCGGGGTGTCGGAATGGGGGGCGAAGCGGCACATGCCCCGGTTGCGACGATGATGAAAATTCCCAGCAGTAGTGAAATGATGAATGAATGTTTTGATTTTTTGTGGCTCATAAAAGCCTCCAAAGTTGAATTATGAGCTTTGAATTGTGTGTCGACGGCAATTGCCAACGCACAATTAACAGACCATAATTCCGTTTCCGGGCGGAGGGTTCGCCCTCCGCCCGGCTGGGAGGAAAACGTTAGTTGCTATTTGCGGCGACGAATGAGCGCGCCGGTGCCGACCAAGCCGCTGCCCATCAAAATGTACAGCCATGTAAAGTCGGCGGGAATGCCACCGGTGGTGGGCAATTCTGCCGGTTGTGCCGCCGGTGCGGGTGCGGCGGTTGTTTCGGCAGCGGGTGCGGCACCCACTTCCATAGCCGTGCCGGTGCCTTCAAACCGATAGTTGGGGCTGCTGGTGTAAGCGTTGAAGGCGTATTTTCCCTGCGGTGACCACGAGGCAAAACCGAATTTCATATTGTAGGCATCGTAACCGAGCATGTTCAGCAGGGCGGTAACTTGGCTGCCCGTTTGACCGGTGTAGCAGTACACCACCACCTGTTTGCCGGGGTCAATCATTTTCAGCGCATCGACGGTGGCGGCTTCTTTTGCCGAAATATACAGCGCGCCGGGCACGTGGGCTTTATCGTAATCTTCTTTTTTGCGCACATCCACCACCACCGGGTCGTTAGAGGTATCGCCGTCGTTCAGATTTTCAAACAGCGCTTCGGCGGTGGTGTTTTTGGTGCCGTTGCTGAAATACGCCAGCGCGGCATCGGCGACGGTATCACCGAGCGGGGTCGGCAAATCGTAACTTGCCATCGCTTCCGCCGGTTCGGTTGACACGCGGAAATCGTTGCGGTTGCCGTCGGGGTTAAACGGCTTGATGGAATATTCTTCAATCATTGCCCATGCCGGAAAACCGAACAGCATGCTTTTGGCGTTATAGCCCAGCATATTCAACCCGGCAACGGCTTGGCTAGAGGTTTGTCCGGTATAGCAATACACCACAATTTCTTGATCTTTCGGCAGCGTTGCCAGTACATCGGGGGTGAACAGTTTTTTCACGCTGATATTCACCGCGCCGGGAATGTGCCCCAGTGCAAAATCATCGGGCTTGCACAAACTGATGATATACGGGTCGTTGGATGTGTCGCCGTCGTTCAAATTGGCAAACAAATCTGCGGCTTTGATATTTTTGGTGCCATTGCTGAAATACGCATTGCCGGCATCCAAAACAGGTCCCTGTGCAAAGGCAACCGCGGTCAGCATCATACTGACAACCACCAATACTGAAATGAGAATGGATACTTTTTTAATCATGGTTCTCTCCTTTTGATGTGATAATTTTTTGAAAAATTGATTTTCTCACGGGTAAACAAAATTGAATTGTTTTTGCCGATAATCTAACCTCCATAGCGATATTATTTGGGTTCTGCTTTTGGTTGCGCCAGCGACAGCCCGGCGGCGCGTTCGGCGGGATAACCCAGCGCCGCAAAATCGAAATCGCTGTCGGGACCGTGGCAATTGGCGCATGTGCGGGCATCGTCTTTGGTGATGCCGTGGCTGGGCACAATGCGGATGGCTGTTTCGGTGAGTGTGCCTTCCGCTTTGCCGCTGTTGGCAAATTCAACCGGATTGAATGGCTGCGGAGCGAAAATTGTTCCCGAAATGACCGGCACAATTTTTGCCGTGTCGCTGATGGCGATGGTGGCGGGTTTGCCGTCGCTTTCCCAGCCGAAGGTTGCCGCCCCGAATTGCAAATCGGTTGTGGGCACAAACCAGCCGGTAGTGTCATCGCGGGTGGGTTGGCTCACGTCCACCGTCAGTTGAACGGCGTTACCCGTTACATGGCAGGCGCGGCAATCGAGTTTGGTATGGGTATTCAGCACCGGGTCGGTATGGGGATATTCGCGGTGGCAATCCAAACAATCTACTTCGGCGGAAATTTCGTGGTTGGCGGTTGAATGGCAACTGACGCAAGCCAAACCGGCTTCGGTGTGGACATCTTCTGCCGGTTGCGAACTGTGACAGCGCATGCAAGTGCTGCCCCCCGCCGCGCCGACGGTTTTCGCGCTGGCAAGCATATCATCGGGGTTGTATTCGCGGGCATGGCAAATCAGGCAATTGGGGGTGGCATCATCGGCAGGAATGGTGTCGGGCAGATGCGCCAGCAGCGGATTAACCCCTTTTTCGGCGATGTGTTGGCTGTGAACGGCGTTTGCCGCGCTGTTGACGCGCTCGCTGCTGTGGCAGCCGGCGGCAACACAACTTTCTGCCCCGTTGTAACTTTCGATGGTGGCATGGATGTTCGCTTGTTCCAACGGCTGGTAGGCTTCATCTTCCGGCAGTTGCAATTTATCTACCGTGGCGATGGCGGTGTCTTCAAAAGTAACGAAAAAGTACAAACCGACAGTCAGTATCGCAGCGATGACCACGGCAATCGGAAGGAACAATCGGGTTCGTTTGGCAAGAATTTCCTTTGGCGGTTCCGGCGGTATTTCGCCTTTTTCCAGTTGTTCCAATTCCAGCGCGTGTTCTTCCGCCATTTTTGGGCGGGGCAATTTGCCGGTGAACATGCTGGGGTTGAATTTGATGTGCACGCCGTAAAAATGCCACACCAAAATTGCCAGCACCGCCAACACGGCTTCGCCGCCGTGTGCCGCTTTTGCCGCGGGGATGAACGAACCGGGCAGGAATTTCGCCGTGGCAATGGGGTTCCACAGCATAAAACCGGTCAATATCATCAGCGCCGTACCCCAAATCAACGACCAATATTCCATTTTTTCTTCAAAATTATAGCGCGGCAATTTGGGGTGTTCTTTTCTCAAACCCAAGTTATATGCCATCGCAGCGAATAAATCTTTGGCGTCTTGCCATGTCGGCAGCATAGACCATTGTCGTTTGACGAATGCGTTGTATGTCAGCACCCCGCCGTGATAAATTGTGCCTGCCATCAACACAATGGCGGCATAGCGATGGATGATGCGCACCGTTTCGATGCCCCCCAGCGCGGCGATGAGCGTTTGCGACAAATCGTAATAGGGGAACTTTTGCGGCAATCCGGTCAGGGCAAGAACGGTAAATGAAATGACCATCACCCAATGTTCCAAACGTTGTCCCAGAGAAAAGCGACGATAGGCTTTTTGCCGGTTCATAATCTAATCCTCATCCTGATGTTTGGTGGCGGCTGATTTTTTGCCGAACAGACGATGGCCGGCATCAATGACCACGAATAACCCCATAAACCCGATGACGCCCGGGATGATGATGGCGTAAAACAGATTTACCGCGGCAACCAACGGCTCTTTATCGAAAGTCGGTTCGTAATGGCTGGTCCAACTCGCCGGAAAATTTGCCGAAATATCGGGGTGGCATTTTTGGCATGTTTTTTGCAGATTATCTTTTATAACCGTGGAATCGGGGTCATCCGGCGCTTTGATGTTGTGGATACCGTGGCAGTCGTAACACACGGCTTTATTGCTCGGTAAATCGGGTGATTCCCGCTCAAAGAGGGTGACGGTTGTACCGTGGAAGTCTGCCACATAAGTTTGAAAAACGTTGGTGGAAATTTTATATTTGCCCATCAATTCGGCATCGGCGTGGCAGCCGCCGCACATTTCCGGCGAAGTGTTGCGGTATTGCGCGGTGTGGGGGTTTTCAATTTGATGCACGCCGTGGCAATCCACGCAGGTGGGCACATCGGTATTCTCTTCTTCTATCAGCGCTTTGCCATGGACGCTTTCGCGGTATTCGTCGTAAATGGTGCTATGGCACTGACGGCACGCGGTAGCAATTGCCACCCGCGATTCTCGCATGGAAATGGTGTTGTGCGCGCCGTGGCAATCCACGCACACCGCCGCCTCGGTGTGCCCCTCTGCCAAATATTTGCTGTGCACGCTGTCTTGTACTTTTTCCGCTTGGTCGGGGTGGCAGTCGAGGCACGTTTCATTCAATTTTAGGGTGTAACTGCGCGCGTCGGCGATATCTAATTTTGGGTGAGGGTAGTCTTGATGGTCGGGGTGACAGCCGCCGCAGGTCATATTTTCATCGCCGTGGACAGAATGCAAAAAACCGCTGCGGCTGACATGCCCGCTGATTTCGCTGCCGTCGGCAAAAGTGAGGGTCAAATCGGGATTGCTGTGGCAGGTCAGGCATTGTTCGTTTTCCGCGAGCGGTTCTTGCGCCCAAACGGTGGGCATCCCCACGAGGATGAAAAAACAGAGCGAAAGCAAAATAAGGGTTGGTAATTTTTTTGCCGGCTTCATATGGACATCCTGAAAGGTTTCAGTAGGGTGAAAACCTGTGACATAATTCACATTTGGTTATATTCTAACAGATTTGTTTATAAGATGCAATACTTTTGATAAAAAAACTTTATGACGAATGCTTATGGGTGTTGATAAAAATTATTTATGGATTATCGTGTCTATGATATTGTTTTTTGATGGAAAACGTGTTACACTATTCACAAATGTTTTTTGAGGATGGGCTTATGTTGAATGTATATGAACTTTCTGTGTTTTTAGCGGCGGCGGAAACCGAAAATTTCTCGGCGGCGGCACGGCAGTTGAACCTCACCCAACCGGCGGTCAGTATGCAGATTCGCGCTTTGGAGCGAGAACTGGGGCTGCAACTGTTTCACCGTTCCGGCAGAACGCTATCGTTGACAGAACAGGGCATTGCGCTCATTCCTATGGCGCGAGAAATGGTGCGTCGTTCCATCCAAATTAGAGAAGAGATTGAGGCGTTAAAAGGAGATGTTGCCGGACGGCTGGCAATCGGTTGCAGTACCACCACCGGCAAATATTACCTGCCGTCGCTGGTGGCGCGTTTCAGAAAAAAATTTCCTCATGTGCAAGTGACCATTCACAATCGCCCGCGCACGGAGGTACTGAAAAACTTGTGTGACGGTATCATCCATTTGGCAATTGTCAGCGCGCAGCCAAATTGCACCGATGCGGAATTTTCGCATTTTTTTGATGACCATGTGGTGTTGGTGGTTCCCACCGACCACCCGTGGGCGGCTCGCACGGAGATTGCCGCCACCGAATTGCGCGGGGTAGATTTTATTCTGCGCGAACAGTCTTCGGGCACGCGGGAAGAGATGGAACTGGCGCTGCAATCTGCCGGTATCAATTTGGACGAGTTGAACATTGTGATGGAAATTGGCAATACCGAGGCGATTGCCATGGCGGTGGAAGGGGGGATTGGGGTGGCGTTCATCTCGCGCACGGTGGCGCGGCGAGGCATAGAACTGGGGCGGTTGAAAGAAGTGCCGGTGGCGGGGCTGTCGCTGCGACGGGAAATTTTTATCGCGCACAGCAAGCGCCAACCGGCAACCCGTGCTCAAATTGAATTTTGGAATTTCATTCACGAACCGGAAAATCAGGCGATGCTGCAACTGGTAGCGTGAATCAATATTCTGTTTCGCGTCCCAAAATCATCAGCGACAGCGCCAGCGCGCGCCCCGATTTTTGCAGAGTATCCGCCGAAATTTGGTCGGGGGTATCGGCGGGGGTGAGCGCAGTCTTTTCCCAACCTTCCCAATGAAGCATGATTTGCGGTGCTTCTTGCCCGCTTTCTCGCGCCGAACGTTCGGCGAACACCCGCGTAAAATCTACCGGTTCATCGGCACGGACGGTTTTTACCCCCATTTGCCGCGCCGATTTTTCCAGCAATTCTCCCAGCCGCTGGCTGCCACCGGTTGAAATTGCCAGCCGATTGCCGTCGCCCGTACCCAGTCCGCGCAAATCTACAATGGCTTTCACCGAAAAATTATTGCCAAATCCGATTTTTGCCTGCAATAATTTTTGCGGGTCGGGTGGTGCGGAAACCACTTCGCCCCCTTCCAACCCTTCCGAACTGTATGCCACAAACATAAACGTGCGGTACGGCTGATACCCCGATTCTTGCATGGTGCGGATGGCTTCCAGCATAACCGCCACCCCGCTGGCGTTATCGTTGGCGTTGGGGCGCGGTTTGCCGTCCGGGTCAAGCGGCGGGGCATCGTATTGCGCCAGCACCATAATCATTTCACCGTCCAGCCCCGGTCCTTCTCTGCCGGGCAGATAGCCCAGCACATGGTAACTTTCAAACCGGTCAACCATGTCTCCCTGCACAGAGATGGCGGCGGTATGTTGGGTGCTGAAATCTACCAGTTGGTCATCCAGCAGTCGCTGCGAATAGAGCCGCAAATTTTCTACCGTCTGTCCGGTGCCCGCCAGCAGACGGTTGGCGGTGGCGGTGTCAATCCACAGCACGGGCGCATCTTGCCCCGTTTTTCGTCCCGTGCCAAATGCCGAATCCACCGGGTCGCGGTTGGAAAGGGTATGGTTCTGTTGCAGTACGGTTTCATCATCGGCGATGACCAGCAATCCGGCGCGCGGAACCCGTTCCATGTAAAACGCATCTCGCGGCGACAGCACCATCAAAATATCGTCGGGATGGGCAATGTTTTTCAGGGCGGGAATGCTGCCGCGCCCGAAACCGACCGCTTGCAGTGGTCCGGTGGTGATGAACCGCACCGTGCCCGTCGCTTCGCCCAAATTGCGGTTCTGTCCGGGGTAGGCGGTATAATTTTGATGGTAAACCGGTTGCATACCGCCATCTTCAATTGAAAATTGCGGAACGGCGGTCAACTGCTCGAACCCCCGTTTGCGGCGATAGATGAAGGTGTTTTTTTCGCCGGCGGGTTGCAACCCCAGCGCTTCAAATTGCGCCGCGATATAATCGGCGGCGGTTTTGATGCCGTCTGTGCCGAGGGCGCGCCCGTCCAGCGCCGGGTCGGTGAGCGCTTGCACATACGCCAGTGCGTTTTGCCCGTTGAATTGTTCGGCTTGTTGGCGGTAAAATGCCACCGAACCGGTGTTGCTGCGCGCCCAAATGATGGCGACAATTGCCAGTGCGGCAAACCCCATCGTGTAGCGGTTGAACAGCCGGTTGATGCCCACGCCGACACTTTCCACCAGCCG
>CAYPNZ010000058.1:0-10152 GCA_964411845.1 uncultured Anaerolineaceae bacterium | reverse complement strand
CAAGCGGATGCCGCGCTGAATGCCGCCCGCATTGCCGATGCCCGTCGCGCCGGTGGCGACGATGCCCCGCTGCTGGGTATTCCCATCGCCGTAAAAGATGCCATTTTAACCAAAGGAACCCCCACCACCTGCGGCTCGAAAATTTTGGAAAATTTTGTGCCGCCCTACGATGCCACCGTCACCGCCAAACTCCGCGCCGCCGGCGCCATCATCATCGGCAAAACCAACACCGACGAATTTACCATGGGGTCATCCACCGAGTTTTCCGCTTTTCACCCCACCCACAACCCGTGGAATTTAACGCGCGTGCCCGGCGGCAGCAGCGGGGGCAGCGCCGCCGCCATTGCCGCGCATGAGGCATTGGGCGCACTCGGCACCGATACCGGCGGCAGCATCCGCCAACCGGCATCGTTTTGCGGTATCGTCGGGTTAAAACCAACCTACGGGCGCGCCAGCCGTTACGGGCTGATTGCGCACGGGTCATCGCTTGACCAGCCGGGACCGATGACAAAATCGGTGATGGATGCCGCCATCCTGCTGAAAACCATCGCCGGGCACGACCCGCACGATTCCACCAGCCTGAATGTGCCCGTGCCCGACTATCCCGCCGAATTGCGGCACAGCCGCGGGTTTGACGGCTTGCGCATCGGCGTGCCGCGCGATTATTTTTCCGCCGGACTGAACCCCGCTGTGGAAAAAGCCATTCGCACCGCGCTGACCGTGGCGGAAGAAAACGGCGCGCAATTGCACGAAATTTCGCTGCCGCACACCGATGCCGGCATTCCGGCATACTATCTCATCTCCACCGCCGAAGCCTCTTCCAACCTGTCACGGTACGATGGCGTGCGCTTCGGGCTGCGCGTGCCCGCCGATTCGATGTGGGAAACTTATTTTGAAACCCGCGCCGCCGGTTTCGGGGCGGAAGTAAAACGGCGCATCATGCTCGGCACGTATGCGCTGTCGGCAGGGTATTACGATGCCTACTATTTAAAAGCGCAGAAAGTGCGCACGCTCATTCGGCGCGATTTTGAAACGGCATTCGAGCAGGTAGATGTCATTTTTGCCCCCACCACCCCCGATGTGGCTTTCAAATTGGGGCAAAAAGTGGATGACCCGCTGCAAATGTATCTGTCGGATGTTTTTACGGTGATGGCAAATTTGGCGGGCATTCCGGGCATCAGTGTGCCCGCCGGGTTCAGCGACGGATTGCCCGTGGGCTTGCAAATTTTGGGACCCGCACTCGGCGAAAGTGCGGTGCTCCAAGCGGCATACGCTTTTGAACAAGCCACCGATTGGCACACCCGTCAACCGGGCATCAATTGATTGGAGATTGGTTATTTAAAGCCATCCTATGAGCAACGAAATTTTCATCAGTTACTCGCGCCGCGATTTGGCGTTTGTGAAAAAACTGCATCACGCGCTGAAAACGCACGGGCTGAAAGCATGGTTCGACCAAACGGACATTCCGCCCGGCAATCAGTGGCGCGAAACGATTGTCCGCGCCATCAACACCTGCAAGATTTTCCTGCTGGTGCTGTCGCCCGCCGCCGTAAAATCGAAACACGTGCGGAAGGAACTCGATTTGGCAGAGTTGCGCCACAAACGGATTGTGCCGGTGGTGTGGGAACACACCCCCATCCCGCCCGGTATGGAATATCAACTGGTCGGCATTCAATATTTCGATTTCGACGGCAACGATTCGCCCGAAAAATTTGCCCGGCTGGCGCAGGCGCTGCACGCCGTGCTGAACTCGCCGCGCGGAAAATCGCAGTATCTTTCCACTTGGAAGCCTCGCGCCGCCGATGCTGCCGACAAATACGGGCGGCTGGTCATCGCCCGCGTTGTTACCCCGTTGGCAATGAATATTGTGGCGCAAGACAAAATTAACACCGATTTGCACTGGCTTTTCAGCGCCGCCGAACATTTCATTCGGGTGCGACGGGGTGTCGTTTCGCCGGAAACCTCCGTGCCCGTGCCGATGCCCGCCGGCGCCAAAAAACATCCGCGCGCCAACAACCGTCTGCTTGCCGGTATTGACGATTTTTCGCTGCGGCTGGCGGAAAGTCGGCTGGTCAGTTTATTCAAACAGTTGAATATCTATCTGCAAAATTTAACGTTTGAGTTGGAACGGGAAACACAGCGGGGCGGCACGGTGGAAAGCAATATCATCCTGCAAAACTCTATCAAAGCCCAGCGGCAAATTATTGTAGACCGCATCCGCCGTATGGCGCACATCGTCCGCGATTTATACGGCGTGCAGATTTCCGGCGCGGATACGCTGGCTGATTATTTGGATGCGCTGCCCAAATAAACGCGCGGCACTCGCGGCAAAATGGCGGTCACAATTTCGTAATTGATGGTTTCCGCCCAAGCCGCCACCTCGTCCGCCGAAATTTCCGCATCCCCCTGCCTGCCGAAAACCACCACTTCATCCCCTTCACGCACATTTTCAATACCGCTCACGTCCAGCGATGTTTGGTCCATCGACACTCGCCCGGCAATGGGCGCTCGCTTGCCGTGTACCAACATTACCCCGCGGTTGGAACACAGGCGCGGGTAGCCGTCGCCATAGCCCACCGCCGCCAGCGCGACGGGGGTCGGTGCGGGCGCGATGAAGGTTCTGCCGTACCCCACCGATGCACCTGCCGGCAGCGTTCGCACCCGCCCGATGCGCGTTTTCAGCGTCATTGCCGGATGAAGGTCAACCGCCCAGTTAATTTCGCCGGAAGGGCGCAAGCCGTACAGCGCAATACCCAACCGTACCATGCCAAAATATGCCGGGGGAAATGCCATGCTCGCCGCGCTGTTTGCCAAATGTTTGATGGGAATCTCACCGCTGTCATGCTCGATAGCCCGCACCACATCCAGAAAAACGCGGTGCTGCTGCCGGGTGAAGGTGCGGTCGGCTTCATCGGCAACGGCAAAATGAGAGAAAACACCCTCTACCCGCAACGATGACAAGTTTCGCACGGCGCGCACAAATGCCGTGGCTTCTTCCGGCAACAGTCCCAGCCGCCCCATGCCGGTATCAATTTTAATGTGGACGGGGAACGGCTCGCCGCCGGAAGCCGCCTTTGCCAGCGCGTGCGCCGTTTCCGGCGAGGTGACGGCGGGGGTCAACCGGTGGGCAACGACCATTTCGGCTTGGGCGGGAGGGCAGTATCCCAGCACCAAAATTCGCGCCGAAATACCCGCTTCGCGCAGGGCAATGCCTTCATTCACCCGATTGACTGCCAGCCAATCTGCCCCTGCCGCCAGAGCGGTTTTTGCCACCGGCACAGCGCCGTGCCCATAGGCATTCGCTTTAACCACCGCCATCGTTTTTACGCCATGCCCCACGCGGGCTTTCAACGCGCGCAGGTTGTGCGCAATCGCGTCCAAATCAATTTCCGCCCATGTCAGCAATTTCGCCGTTGATTCCATCGCTGAGCCTCCTGTGTCTGTTGTTTGGCTTCATCATACCACAGAGCGCGCTGCGGATACAAACATGTTGAGGCGTGATTCTAATTTCGGAATATTTGACATCTCTTTCCGCTTATACTATCATCCATAACGATTGCATTGAATACTAGCGTTACGATCATGATAAGAACCTTTTCTCTCACAGTCGAGTAGATGACAATTTCCCCGTATTGGGTGTTTTATGCTACGGGCTTATTGTTTTTGACAATAACTGTCCCATTTTCAGTATGTTAAGGAGGTGGAATCGGCGAGTAAACCTAAATGTACTGTTGGTTTTCTAAAAGTTTTAGAAACGCTTGTAGCCACAAGGAGAGAGGTTTCAAATGAAAAAATCACAACTGTTGTTACTGATTGCCCTGATGCTCATCGCCACGGTTTTCATTAGCGCATGTGGCGCATCGGGACCGCAAACCATCAAAATTGGTATCAATGCACCCCTTACCGGCGATATTCCAAAAGTAGGCGAAGGCACAAAATTTGCCGCGGAAATGTGGCTGGATGACATCAACAAAGACGGCGGATTGGAAGTTGGCGGCAAAAAGTATAAAGTAGAGTTGGTCATCGAAGACAACGAATCAAAAGCCGACTCCGCTACCAAAGCCAACACCAAACTCATCACCCAAGATGAAGTGCTGGCAATTGTGGGACCGCAATCATCAAAACAAGCCGTTCCCGCCGGTGAAGTTGCCAATAACTACAAAACGCCGATGATTAGCCCGTGGTCAACCAACCCGAATACCACTTTAAACCGCCCGTGGGTTTTCCGCGCCGCGTTCCTCGACCCGTTCCAAGGTGTAGTTGACGCCAAATTCATTTCCGACGAATTCGGTTTCACCAAAGCCGCCGTGCTGTACGACGTTGCCAGCGACTACCCCAAAGGGCTGGCGGAAGTCTTCAAAAAATCGTGGGAAGATTTGCACGGACCCGGTTCGGTGGTGGCGTTTGAAAGTTTCACCACCAAAGATACTGATTTCAGCGCCCAGTTGACCAAAATCATCAACTCCGGCGCAGAAGTTTTATTCGTGCCGCAATATTATAATGAAGTGGCGCTCATCGTTCAACAAGCACACGAACTCGGCTGGAAAGGTCCCATCATCGGCAGCGACAGCTGGGGTTCCGCCGAAACGGTGAAACTGTGCGGCTCTGACTGCTATGGTTCGTTCTTTAGCACCCACTACGCCGCCGCCGGCGCCACGGGCGCAACCAAAGAATTTATTGACCGCTACAACGCCAAATACGGTTACGTGCCCGATGATGTGGCAGCATTAACTTGGGACAGCCTGAACCTGCTGAAACAAGCCATTCAAGATTGCGGAAAAATTACCGGCGATATTGCCAAAGACCGCCAATGCGTCCGCGATGCACTGGCAAACATCAAAAACTTCCCCGGCATCACCGGCAATATGACCTTTGACGACCAAGGTGACCCCACCAAATGTGCGGTTATCGTAAAAATCAGCGACAAAGGCGAATTTGAATTCTACAAACAAGCCTGTCCGTAAACCTACCTGCGGCGGCACGAGTCATTCGTGCCGCCATATTTCATTTGCACCACACAAATGGGCGCGATTGCCGCCGGACGAACAATCGCGCCCACACAAACCAGGAGTAAAAGGATGGTCTCTTTCTTCCAAAACTTGGTTAACGCCTTGCAGTGGGGCAGTTTTTACGCGCTCATCGCTCTGGGATATTCAATGGTGTATGGCATTTTAATGCTATTTAACTTTGCCCACGGCGATATTTTTATGGTTGGCGCATATATTGGGTTTTTTGTTGCCACCGGGCTGCTCTCGCTTGCCGTATCCGGCTCGTTGGCATTACCCGGCTGGGTGGTGCTGCTATTGACCATCATCATTGCGATGGCGCTGAATTCCATCGTCGGGATGCTGGTAGAGCGCATCGGCTACCGCCCCCTGCGCGATGCACCGCGCGCTTCCGCCGCCATTACCGGTTTGATGATTGGCATCATTTTGGAAACGGGCAACTTGGCACTGCTGGGCGCACAACGATTGAGTTTCCCGCCGCTCATCGAAACCACCACCTATACTATTGCCGGCGTAAATGTAACCAACAAAAAAATAATGATTGTGGGTGTCGCGCTGTTTTTAATGCTGGTGCTGCATCTGTTCATTACCAAAACAAAATGGGGGATGGCAATGCGCGCGATGGCATACGATTTTGCCATCATTCCGTTGATGGGGGTTCCCATTAACACCATTGCCGCATTGACCTTCGGCTTGGGTTCGGCATTGGCTGCCGCGGCGGGTATTTTGTACGGGGTGGCATACCCCATTTTAGACCCGTATATGGGCATTCTCATCGGCTGGAAAGCGTTTGTTGCCGCTATTTTGGGCGGACGCGGTTCCATTTTAGGCGCCGCATTTGCCGGATTTTTGCTCGGCTTTATTGAAATTTTCACCGCCACAATTTTCCCGTCAACATTTAGGGATCTTATTGCCTACTCTATTATCTTGATTATTTTGGCATTCCGTCCACACGGATTGTTTGGCGAAGCATACAGCGCCCGGTTGCGACTTTAATCGGCATGACATAACCCGTTCACCTAAAAGGATGAAACGATGGCAGTAAAAACAGACACTTTAACCACCGGCGCAAAAACAAACCGGCTGGCAAAAGCATGGGAACCCTTTACGCACGCCCCGATGCTCAGTTGGCTGGTTGGTGCATTTGTTGCCGTTTTATTGGAACAGCTGGTTGGCAGACCACTGGCGGTAATGCTTGGGCTGGGGAAAATCCCCGTACTGTTTGGGTTTGTTATTATGCTCAAAGCGCCACTGCTCATTCCCAGCGCCATAATTTATGTTTTGTTAATTTACGCATTGCCCATCGGTATTGTTGCCCGCCTAACCACCGCTGTGGGGAACAAAGTTTCCGCGTGGTTAATGCGGTATCCCACATACATATCGGTATTGATACATTTGGTGTTGCTGTACGGCACACTGCAAATTTGGGGCAGCATTAACGATTACCGAAATTTGGTACTGCGGCTCACCTTCATTGCCATTTTGATTACCCTCAGCCTCAATATCATCAACGGCTATATGGGCGAATTTTCGTGCTCTCACCCCGGGTTTATGGCATTGGGGGCATACGGCGCATCCGTTATATCCGTTTCCATGTTCGCCAACGATAACCTTTTCGGACCCGCCATCTTCCCCGACAGTTGGGGAGTGTTCGTCTTTCCGTTGGCGCTTATTTTAGGCGGCGTTATTGCCGCTATCGGTTCGCTCATCGTTGCCATACCGTCCTTCCGCACCCGCGGCGACTATTTGGCAATTATCTCGCTGGCATTCACCTTCATCATCAAAAGTTTCATTGAAAATCTGGAAGTGGTCGGCGGACCGCGCGGGCTTAGCAGCCAACCCGACTGGGCAAACTTTACGGTGGTGTTCATTTGGGTGGTTTTGGGCGTGTGGATTATGAACAACTTTGTACGCTCAACCATGGGCAAAGCGCTGAACGCCGTGCGCGACGACGAAATTGCCGCCGATGCGATGACCGTGAACACCCGTCGCACCAAAATGGTGGCTTTTATGTTTTCCGCATTCTGGGCGGGCGTTGGCGGGGGATTGTTCGCCCACGTGCTGCGCTATGTCAACCCGGCAACCTTCGGGCTGCAAAAACTGGCGGAAGTGCTGGCAATGGTCTACTTCGGCGGATTGAATTCCGTGTACGGGTCAATCGTCGGCGCAGTGGGGTTCAACCTGCTCAGCGAAGCCCTGCGCCCGCTTGAAATTTACAAATGGATCATCATTCCCGTCCTGCTGATTTTGGTGATGATTTTCCGCCCCACCGGATTGGTCGCCTTTAAAGAATTTGATGTGCACACCATCATCGCACCCAAAGAATAGCCGGAATGAGGTGAAAAATGGCATTACTCGAAGTCAAACATATGACACACTATTTTGGCGGGTTGCGTGCCGTGCACGATTACAACCTAGCCATCGAACCGGGGCAAATTCGCGGGTTAATTGGACCCAACGGCGCCGGCAAAAGCACCATCTTTAACCTGATTACCGGCGTGCACACCCCCACCGAAGGCGAAGTTACCCTCAACGGCGTAAACCTCATCGGACGCGAACAGCACGAAATCGCCTCGATGGGCATCGGGCGCACCTTTCAAAACCTGCGGCTGTGGCGGCACATGACGGTGCTGGAACATGTCAACATGGCAAACTACTCGCACATCACCTACGGATTGGTGGGGGCATTCTTCGGTACACCGGCGCGCAACAAACAAGAAGCGGAAATTGAAGAAAAAAGCCACCGTCTGCTAAAATTAGTCGGGGCAGATGCGTTTGCCGACCAAAAAGTATCGAACCTGCCCTACGGCATTTTACGCCGGGTAGAAATGGCGCGGGCACTCGCCGTAGAACCGAAAATCCTCTTTTTGGATGAACCGACCGCCGGCATGAACCCGGAAGAATTGAAAGAAATGATGGCTATCATCCGCCACGTTCACGCCGAATTGGGATTGGCAATCTTTTTGATTGAACACCGCATGAAATTCGTGATGGAACTTTGTGAGCGAATTCAAACCCTTGTCTTCGGCGAAGTGATTGCCGAAGGCACACCAGAGGAAATCCAAAACAACCCGCTGGTGATTGAAGCTTATTTGGGGAAGGATTTGGATACCTGATGCTATCTGTAAAAAATCTTCAAGTCTCATACGGAAAAATCACCGCCCTGCACGGCATCAACTTCAACATCCAAAAAGGCGAAATCGTCTGCATCATCGGGGCGAACGGCGCAGGAAAAACCACCACCCTGCGCGCCATTTCGCAATTGGTCAAAGCCGATGCGGGGTCGGAGATAATGTACGACGGCAAAAATTTGGTGGGCTACCCCGCCGATAAAATCGTCAGCGAACTGGGCATCTCGCACGTGCCGGAAGGGCGTCACATTTTTGGCAACCTCACCGTGCAAGAAAACCTCATCTTGTCTGCCTTTGCCAGAAAAGACCGCGACGCCGTGGCAAAAGATATGGAATGGGTCTTTTCCATCTTTCCGCGGCTAAAAGAGCGGCAATGGCAAAAAGCCGAAACCCTCAGCGGCGGCGAACAACAAATGCTTGCCGTGGGACGCGCCTTCATCAGCGGCAGAAATATTATGCTGCTCGATGAACCTTCGATGGGGTTGGCGCCCCTGCTGATGATGGACATGTTCGACGCTTTGAAAAAAATCAACGAAGAAGGCACAACCATTTTGTTGGTGGAACAGAATGCGCGGCTGGCGCTAAAATTCGCCCAACGCGGTTACGTGCTGGAAAGCGGGCAAATTGTGCTGGAAGGTCCGTCGGATGAATTGCTAGCCAACCCGGATGTCAAAAAAGCCTATCTGGGTGGATAGAGATTGGAAACCGGCAAAATGCCACCGGTTTTTGCCCGGCGGCGCTCGGTCTCTAAAAATATACTTTCACCAAAAAGGAGATCCATGATGATCATAGGTGTTCCGAAAGAAATAAAAGACAATGAGTACCGTGTTTCAATGACCCCCGCCGGCACTCACGAACTGGTAGATGCCGGTCACACCGTGTTGGTTGAAACCGGCGCCGGCGAAGGCAGCCACTTTTCCGACAGCGATTACGAAGCCGCCGGCGCAAAAATTGTCTCACGCGATGAGGCGTGGGGCGCGGAAATGGTTATTAAAGTAAAAGAACCATTGCCCGATGAATACCAATTTTTACGCCCCGACCTGCTGCTGTTCACTTACCTGCATCTTGCCGCCAATGAAAAATTAACCAAAACCATGCTGAAAAGCGGCGTAACCGGGGTGGCATACGAAACCGTTGAATTGCCCGACGGCAGTTTGCCCCTGCTCATCCCCATGAGCGAAGTTGCCGGGCGAATGTCCATTCAAATCGGGGCGCAGTATTTGGAACGGTTTGAAGGCGGGCGCGGCAAACTGCTCGGCGGTATCACCGGCGTGAAACCCGCCAACGTGGTCATCATCGGCGGCGGTATTGTGGGTACCAACGCCGCCCAAATGGCGCTCGGTATGGGGGCATCGGTTACCCTGCTAGACATCAGCCTGCCCCGCTTGCGCCAACTGGATGCGACCCTGCACGGGCGATTCGTCACCTGGGTTTCGTCGCCGCTGCATATTGCCCGCGCCGTGGAAAAAGCCGATTTGGTCATCGGCGGGGTGCTGGTAAAAGGCGCCAAAGCCCCCAAACTGGTCACCCGCGAAATGATTTCCACCATGAAAAAAGGGAGCGTCATTGTGGATGTGGCGGTTGACCAAGGCGGCTGTGAAGAAACCACCCACGCCACCACCCATTCCGACCCCGGTTATTTTGTGGACGGCGTGCTGCACTACGGCGTGGCAAATATGCCCGGCGCTGTGCCGCGCACCAGCACTTACGGGCTGGTTGCCGCCACCCTGCCATACGTCAAAAAATTTGCCAAAATGGGCTTCAAAGATGCCATCGCCGCCGACAAATCGCTGGCGTTGGGCGTAAACGTGGTTAACGGCAAACTCACCTACCAAGCCGTTGCCGATGCGTTCGACGATTTGGAATACACCCCTTTGGCTGAAGCCCTGTAATGACTCCACTGCAAAAAGGGGTCCAAATTATTAAACCACAGAGCAACAGAGACACAGAGAAAAGTAAACTACCACCGGCTTCTAGCCGGTGGCTTTAACCAGCGACTGGAAGTCGCCTAAAGT
>CAYPNZ010000057.1:0-10230 GCA_964411845.1 uncultured Anaerolineaceae bacterium | reverse complement strand
CGCAACCGCGCTCGTCTGTCGGCAGAATTGGAAGAACGCCTGCAAACCGAATTGTTGCACCGGCTGTTGGCAAAATTGCCCAATGGCACCCTTTCAGAAACCATTACCAAACTTGTAAATAGAACCCTATCCCCCTATAATGCAGTCCAACAATTATTGGAGGACTCATTCGCTTGAAAAAGCGTTTATTGCTCATCCGCCATGGGCAATCGCAAGCCAACAAAGAAAATCGCGTGCAGGGCTGGCTCGATTCGCCATTAAGCGAGTTGGGGCACTTGCATGCCCAACTAATCTGTCGCCGCGTCGCCGCCGAGTTCGATGTGGCGTATGTTTTTTCCAGCCCGCTATTGCGCGCCAGACAAACCGCATCATATTTAAGCGCAGAAAAAAATCTTTCGCTCAACATCATTGACGGTCTGAAAGAACAAAATTTGGGTCCGTTGTCCGGGTTAACCAAATCGGAAATAAAAAATCGCTATCCGCATCATGACCATGCCTGGACAAACAATCTGCCCCGCCCGGCAACAGAGGGCATCGAAAGCGACGAACAATTTGCCGCGCGTGTGCAACAGGCAATGGACACTATGCTGCACCGCATCGAACCGGGCAGCACCGCCGCCGTTTTTTCGCACGGCGGCACACTGAACCAAATGCTGAAAAACTGGCTAAAAATTACCCGCGGCGGACGAACCTTCACCTTTAACAATGCTTCGCTGACCATTGTGGACGTTTACCCTTCGTTTGTGCGCGTGGTTGTGTTAAACGACACCCATCATTTGGGAGAAACCTATGCTCTATGGAAAAAATCTCACCCTCAGAGCCATCACTCGGGATGATTTGCCGCATTATGTGAAATGGCTGAACGACACGGAAGTAACCCGCTATTTGCTGTGGTTTCGTCCGCTGAATATTGATGACGAAACCGACTGGTATGAATCGCAGCGCAAAGATACCGACACCTTCAATTTCGCCATTGAAGTTACCGCCACCCGCAAACACATCGGCTCCATCAGTTTGCACGTTAAAAGCCGGCTTGACCAAGTGGCGGAACTCGGTATTCTCATCGGCGATAAAACGGAATGGGGCAAAGGGTATTGCCAAGAAGCCATCGGTTTGATACTGGCATATGGGTTTAACACCCTAAACCTCAATCGAATTTATCTGCGGGTATACGAAGAGAATATCGGCGGGATAAAATGTTACAAGCGGAGTGGTTTTGTGCCGGAAGGCACATTGCGCGAAGCCGGATTTTCGGAAGGAAAATTTGTCAACCATCACATTATGAGTGTTTTACGCCGTGAATTTCAACCGAATTAACGGGAGAGAGATTATGTACGGAGAAATTGCCCTGTACAGTGGTAATGCCAATCGTCCGCTGGCAGAGGAAATCAGCGAAGAATTGTCGGTGCCGTTGGGCGAAGCGGATGTGTTTAAATTTCCGAATCAAAACACATTCTGCCGCCTGCATTCCAGTGTGCGCGGCAAAGACGTTTTTTTGGTGCAGCCCATTTCCCCATCATTTGATGAAAACGGAAATATCGTTACCACCAACGACAATTTGATGGAACTGCTGATAATGATTGACACCCTGCGCCGCGATTCGGCGGGGCGCATCACCGCCGTGATTCCGTATTACGGGTACGGGCGCACCGATAAAAAAGACCAACCGCGCGTGCCCATCACCGCCCGTTTGGTGGCGGATTTAATTACCACCGCCGGCGCAAATCGCTTTTTAACGGTTGACCTGCACGCCGGGCAAATTCAGGGGTTTTTCAGCATCCCCGGCGATGAATTGACCGCCTTCCACCTGCTGAGCGATTACATGCGCCGTAAAAATTTGGAAAATACGGTGGTGGTCGCCGGCGACATCGGCGCGACAAAACGCTCGCGCAATTTTGCCCAAGCGTTGAATGTCCCGCTGGCAATCATCGAAAAACGCCGCATTCAGCTCAGCGACGGCAGCCGCTCGGTATCGCTCAACGTTATCGGCGATGTAAAAGGCAAACAGTGCATCATTTTTGATGATGAAATTGATACCGCCGGCACAATGATGAATGCCGTAAATTTCATCAAAGAAAACGGCGCCGCCGATATTTATGCCGCCGTAACACACGGCGTTCTGTCTGACCCTGCTACCGAGCGGTTGAAAGCATCGCCCATCAAAGAATTGGTCATCACCAACACCGTACCGGTTGCGCCATACAAACGCATTCCCAAATTAACCATCCTGTCTATCGCGCCGTTGCTGGCAGAAGTTATTCGCCGCATCCATCTGGGTGTCAGTGTCGGCGCGTTGTTCAATGAGTAAATATATAATTTGAGGTAACCATGTCAGAAAATATCGAACTTCCCCCCATCGCCGATGTTCCCGTGCCCGACCATATCCCGGAAGATGACCACTGGTGGTTTGCCAGCCGCACGCTGGTTATCAACACGTTGATGAAACAGGTTTTGCCGCGCACCGGCGGGCTGCAACTGCTGGATATTGGCTGCGGCGCGGGCAATATGATTCACCATTTAAGTAAATACGGGCACGTAAAAGGGCTGGAAGTGGACGCGCGACCGGTGCGGCAAGCGCGGCTGCGCGGGTACGATGTGGATTTGTTCGATGCCCAAGACCCCTTCCCGTTTGAAGACGGCACTTTTGATGTGGCAACGGCTTTGGATGTGATTGAGCATGTGGATGATGATTTGGCGGTGCTGCAAGAGGCTTTTCGCGTGCTGAAACCCGGCGGGCATATGGTGGTTACCGTCCCGGCATTTATGTTCCTCTGGTCGCACAACGACGAAATTAACGCCCACAAACGCCGCTATACCGCCGCTGAACTGGAAACGAAAATGCAAAAAGTCGGTTTTCGGCTGAAACGGCTGAGCTACAATAACTTTTTTGTTTTTCCACTTGCCGCCCCGCTGATTATGCTGCGGCGCGGACGGAACGAACCGGAATTGGCATCGCACCATTTGCAGGAAGAAGAATATCAAGTAGAAATGGAACCGGCATCGCCAGCGGTAAATAGCGTGCTCACCGTGGTGGGCAAAGTTGAAGCGCAATTGATAAAAGCGCTTAACCTGCCTTTTGGCACATCGCTGATAGCCATTGCCCAAAAACCAACATAGCCCTCTACCCTGCCGCCCCCCCAAAACGGAGGTTTTGTGATGAAACAAAAATCCGGTTGTCTGTTTTTCGGAATTGTGTTGCTGCTCTTTTTCATACTTCTGCCTATCGGTAACTTGCTCTTTCCAAACGCCGCCCCGTTTGTCTTCGGCAGCATATTCGGCATTGTTATTTTGGGATTGATTGGCTATTGGCTTGCCGGTGTCATCGCCCGCCGCGCCATCGGCGCACCGACCGTTGAGGTTTCTTCATCAACCTTGCGGGTGGGCGAACCTTTTTCGGTAACCTGCCAACAAACTTTCAAACGAACCACCACCGTCCCCGGTATTGAAATTGCCCTCATTCGGCGAGAAATCGCCCGATACAGCCGCGGCACCGACACCGTAACCGTAACATTCGATGACCCGGTGAAAGTATCACAGCAACCCGGGCGGATATTCAATGCCGGCGAGACCTTTCTTTTCTCGGAACGCTGGCAAATTCCGCCGGATGCGATGCACTCTTTCAAAAAGAACCACAATACCATCAGCTGGCTGCTTCGTTTCACCATCGGCGTCAAAGGCTGGCGAGACATTACCAAAACCGTGCCATTGACAGTTTTACCGGAAATATTTTCGGAGTGACAAATGACAACCATCGATATTACCATAAAAAACGGTGAACCCGCCGGTATGACAAAACGGTTTTCGCCGGAAGAAACAATTTCCGGAACGCTGTTGGTCGTTCCGGAAAAAGATTTGAAGTGCCGCCATTTGTATGTGCGCGCTCGCTGGCACACCGAAGGACGCGGCGACAGAGACAGCGGGGTCGGTGCGGAAGTAGATTTGTTTCAGGGGACGCTGAAAGCCGGTATGCCGGCTGAATATCCGTTTGAACTTTCTTTGCCGCGTGAACCGTGGAGTTACGCCGGACACTATATTAACATCGTGTGGGAACTTGAAGCCGTAATTGATTTGCGGCTGACAAAAGACCCGCGCGCCACCATAGAATTTGTTATGGCACCCCGGCAACCGGCGGAAAATTTTTAGCAATGGATTCCAGTCGTGCCGCAGTAAGTTTTTTTTCCGCCGGCGAATGCCGAACCAACCACTGAAACACCTCGTACAAAAATCGTTCCGTCAACCGCAAATTACCGCCGAATCGGGCGTGCAGATATTCTATTGCATCGGGGGTGATGGTGATAACCGGCTGTGTGCCGGTAGAAAAATATGCCAACCGCACGGTCAAAATTCGCGCCAAATGTGCCGGTTCCGGTTTTGACAAACGGACAGTGGTCAGCGATACTTTGTGCGCGGCACATTCCGCCGTCAAATCTTGGTGGCTGCTGAACAGCACTCGCGTGCCGGTAGTCAAACGGCACAATCGCCGGCGTTCACCGTGCGTCAAACGCTGAGCCTCGTCCAGCAAAAATACCTGTGCCGCAGCCGCCTTTTGATAATCAAAGCGGCGAGTCCCCTCCGGCAAATATTGATACACCGCCAACACCCCTTTTTGTGCAAACAACGCTTGCACCGCCAGCAGGGTGGTGGTTTTGCCCCGCCCCGCCTCACCGAGCAATTGTACGGGTGCGGAGGTGTTGGTTATTGCCGCCAACAGTGTCGGGGGCACAACCGCTACCGCCGCCCATTCGGCATCTGTCAGCGTGCGAAACGGGTTGCACTTGAACCCCATTGCCCGAAAAGGAAAAAATCGCTCTGCCATGTCTCCCCCGCGGCTCACCCAACCTAAACCGGGTCTGTTGGCGGCAGTGGCTGTCCGGTTTGCCGCATCCACACAAATCGAGCCTCTGCGGCGCAAAATAGCGAACCGGCAACACAAATCAAGTCTCTTTCTCCTAAATTTTCTTCCGCCAGTGCCAACGATTCTGCCACAGTGGGAGCCGTTTCGATGGTTGTGCCCAATGTCAGTGCCGTTGCCGCCAGCACTTCGGGGCGGGTGGCGCGCGGATGACTCGCTTGGGTAGCTATCACCCGGGTGCTGACGGGCAACAATTCGGTTAACATGGCGGTATAATCATGGTCGCGTGATGCGCCGAAAACAAAAATCACCCGTCTGCCGGGAAAATACGATGCTAATGTTTGGCGTAGTTTTCGCGCCGAATCGCCGTTCATGGCGCTATCCACCAGCAATAGCGGTTCGCGGCTTAAAATTTCCAATCGCCCCGCCCATTCTACCGCCGCGATACCTTGTTGTTTCGCCGCGGCAGGAATATCCCACGCCATTTTAGACGCAAACTTTTCGATGGCGTTCAAGGCGGTAACGGCATTGATTACCTGATGTTCTCCCAAAAGCGGCAGAAAATACCGGGTGTCTTTCCAGAAAAACGTCTGCCCTCCCAGGGATACCCGCCCAATCCGCCACGGTGCGGTTTCGCCCACCACGGTTAGAGACGCCCCTCTTTTAGCGCACACCGTTTCGATGGTGGTCATGGCTTCGGGAAATTGCGGTGCGCTCACCACCTCCCCGCCCCGGCGAATGATGCCTGCTTTTTCATACGCTATTGCCGTCAGGGTATTTCCCAGCAAATGCGTGTGGTCATAACTGATAGAAGTTATCACCGAAACGGTCGGCTCGGTGATGTTGGTGGCATCGAGCCGCCCGCCCAGCCCCACCTCCAACACCGCGACATCAATTTTCTCCGCCGAAAAGGTTAAAAATGCCAGGGCGGTCATCACCTCCCATGCCGTTAACCCCAAAATACCATCCGCATAGGGGCGCAACCGGTTCACCCGCTCGATAACTTCCGTCTCGGAAACCATTTTCCCCGCTATACGAATGCGTTCTCGAAAAGCGTGCAAATGCGGCGAACTGTACAAACCGGTTTTAAAACCGGCAGCGCGCAAAATCCGTTCCGCCATCGCCGCCGTGGAACCCTTCCCTTTGGTGCCGGCAATCAATATCACCGGAAAATCTCGCTGGGGGTTGCCCAATTTTGCCGTCAACGTCTCAATTCGAGACAAATCAAGCGTGGTCATATCATATTTGGGCATTTGCTTGCGCTCAAAATTGGTGTGGCTGTAAATATAGTTCAGTGCATCTTTATAGGTAGAAAAATCGGTCATCATTCCTCTGCTGGTGTTGTGTTTTAAGGCTTGCCCGCCGCAAAATCTGCGTGTATTATAGCGATGAAAATACATTCGGGATAATTACGCTTATGATAGCCAACCTTTTTATCGGAACGGAATTGGGATTGTTCCGGCTGGAAAAAACATCTCACGACGAATGGCTCGCCGCTGAAAATATCTTTTCGGGAAAACGAATCATGGATGTCGCCATTTCATCGAGTGAGATTTTCGCGGCGGTTGCCGGTGAAGGTGTGTTTCGGTCGGCGGATGATGGCGAATCGTGGCGGATGATTTTCGGCGGTTCGCCAACCGTGGTAGCGTGGGGTGCGCAAAATGTATGGGTCGGGACGGCAAATTGCGAATTGTACCGCTCGCCGGATGCGGGCGAAACGTGGCACAACCTCACAGAATCGCTGCACGCGGCAAATCAAGATGCTGAATGGTATCCCCCGCCCTTCGCCGATGACCCGATGATTGCCACGATTGCCATCTCGCCGATGACCCGACATATTATGGTCGGCATTCAAAACGGCGGCACCGTTCTTTCAACCGATGGCGGTATGCACTGGGTTTTGACCGCCGATGTGCCGGATGAAGCCGTATACCGTCTGCGGGCGCACCCTTTTTTACCCGGTCAATGGCTAGCCAACACCGAAAGCGGGATATTCTTTTCCCGCGATGACGGCTATCAATGGGAAGAAATGATGGCGGGTATAGATTTGTTTTACACCACCGATGCAATCATTTCTGCCGATGGTCGTTGTTTTGCCGCTGCCAGTGGGACACCTCCCGGCAACTGGGTAGAAAATTCGCGGAGTACCCTTTTTATGGCGGAACAACCGGGGGACACATGGCAACCGGTTTCGCTGTCTCGCGCAGAATATATTACCGCGTTTGCCCCGCCAACCGATTTGCCGAATGTCATTTTCGGTACGCAAAGTGGCGCGGTCTATCTGGAAAAGGCGGGGGTAACCCGGGAAATCGTTGGGCAGGTGGGTGGTGCGGTAACCGCGTTGTGCGGAAAAATTGCGTAATCTGCCGCCACTTTTTATTTTTCACCCACAATTACCGCCGAAATCCGCTCGTCGTGCAGATGTCGCACGTGCAAACCGTTTTGCGCCATCATTTCCCCGATTTCTGTCGGAGAATGAAAATGGCTGCCCATCAGCGTAATTTTTTCCATCCACGCAATCATTTTGGTGGTGCGTAAATTTATATCCGGCTCTTCGACAACCAATCGCCCGCCGGGTTTGAGCACGCGCGTTAAATCTCGAATGGCGCCGCGTTGATCGGGAAAATGATGCAGGGCATCCACCACCAAAATGCGGTCGAAAAACCCGGCAGGGAAGGGAAGGCGTTCCACCCGCCCGTTGAGCAACAACAACCCGCCCTTTGCCTGCGCCTGTTTCAGCATCGGTTTCGACCAATCGCTGATGACCACTTTACCGGTGAACGGCAGCAACCGCGCCGATACACGACCGGTGCCGCCGCCGGCATCAAGCAGCCAACCATCCGGCGGCAAATCAAGTGCATTTTTCAACAAGTCAATACTGTGGTCGCCGATGACCCGGTCGTAAATTGGTGCCAGCCAGTCAAAATGAATGTTCACGGGATTGCCTCTAATTTTGCTGCAAATGTTTCAACGGTATCCGTACCGCGCATGCGAATGCGGGGCAGTTCAAAGCGGGTGGCAAAAGTTTCGTCGGCGCCATAGGTAGTGGTCAGCGCCACCCAATAGTTCGCCGAGGCGACAACTTTTTCGGTGAGTGGCGTATATTCGCCGGATGGATAGACAAAAACGCGCACCGGTTCGTTAATTCGTGCCTCTATTGCCTCTTTTGACCCCAAAATTTCGTACACCAGAAAATCCATATCATCACTGCGCAAATCGTAATGCCGCTTGCTGTGCGCGCCGATTTCCATGCCGGCGGCGTGCATTTCGATGATATTATCCCATGACATATAACGCGGGTCGCCAAAATCGAGCGGGTCGGTAACCACCGAAAAAGTGGCGGTGAACCCGTATTTTTCCAGCAGCGGAAAAGCGTTGGTAAAGTTATCACGATAGCCGTCATCAAAAGTGATGATGACGGGTTTGGGCGGCAACGTTTGCTTGCCCGCCAAAACAAACGCCAAATCACGCAAGTGGATGGTGCTGTATCCGTTTTCTTTCAAATATGCCAACTGTGCCTCAAAATTCTTCGGTGTTACCGATAAATCCAGACGATAGATGTCGGCATCTTTCGGCGGAATTGAAAGATAATGGTACATTAAAATTGGTACGTGTACCATAATATCTTCCGCACCGGCGATAGGGGTGGGTTGGGGAATAGGGGTGGCGGTAGGTGTGCGGGTGGGTGTTGGCGTTGGGGTGCGGGTGGAGGTGGCAGTGGGCGACGGGGTGGCGGTAGCGGTATGTGTTGGGGTAGCCGTGACGGTCGCGGTGGGTGACGGGGTAGGGGAGGGGGTGGGCGAAAAGGTTGCCGTGGGGGAGGGGGTTGCCGTGCCGAGCAAAACGGTACTGCCCGCCGCCCGCACCGAAAACATTGCGGGCACGTTCACCAATAAAATAATCAATAACAGCAAGGGCAACACCAATGCCGGCAGGGGCGCACGCGACAATCGAGTCATCATCGGAAGAAAATGCGGCGCGCCATGTTCGGCGCACCGCATACCCGTTTATTTTTCATCCAGCGCGGCAACGCCGGGAAGCGTTTTGCCTTCCAAAAATTCAAGGCTGGCACCGCCGCCGGTAGAAATATGACTCATTTTTTCTGCCAAGCCGGATAGTTGCACGGCGGCAGCACTGTCGCCACCGCCGATAATGGTTGTGGCATCATTCAAATCTGCCAGCGCACGCGCCACGGCAAATGTGCCTTCGGCGAAACGGGGAAATTCAAACACGCCCATCGGTCCGTTCCACACCACGGTTTTCGCCGCTGCCAGCCGGTTGGCAAAATGGGCAATGGTAGCGGGTCCGATGTCCAATATCATCCACCCGGCGGGCACTTCATCCACCGGCACGATGCGCGCTTCGGCATTGGCATCAAATTTATTGGCGATGACCGCATCAACCGGCAGAAAAAGTTTGTCGCCGGATGCTTCCAGCAGCGATTTTGCCGTTTCGATGGCATCTTTTTCCACCAGAGAATCACCCATAGCCAGCCCTTGCGCCGCGAAAAAGGTGTTTGCCATGCCGCCGCCGATGAGCAGCGCATCTACCTTGGGCAACAGGTTTTCAATCACACCGATTTTGTCGGAAACTTTGGCGCCGCCCAAAATTGCCAAAAAGGGCGGTTCGGGGTTCGACAGGGCTTTGCCCAAATAATCCAGTTCTTTTGCCAGCAAAAATCCGGCAACGGCAGGGCGCAAAAATTCGGTGACGCCGGCGGTGCTGGCATGTGCTCGGTGAGCGCTGCCAAACGCATCATTAACATACACGTCGCCGAGTTTTGCCAGTTGCGCGGCAAATTGCGGGTCGTTTTTCTTTTCTTCGGGGTGAAAACGGGTGTTTTCCAGCAGGATGACATCGCCGGGCTGCATCGCGTTCACGGCTGTTTCCACCGTTTCGCCAACACAATCATCCAGTTTTTTCACCGGGCGACCGAGCAATTCGGATAGCCGAGCCGCGACCGGATCCATTTTCAGATCATCCACTACTTGCCCTTTCGGGCGACCGAGATGCGACATCAGCACCACAGCGGCACCATTTTTCAGCAGATATTCGATGGTGGGCAGGGCGGCACGGATACGGCGGTCATCGGTTACCGCGCCATCTTGCAGGGGAACGTTAAAATCTACCCGTACCAGCACCCGTTTACCGGAAACGTCAATATCGGTAATTGTTTTTTTGTTCATATGACCTTCTTAAGTGAGTTATCCATGGATTACACAGTTTTTACCCTTCGATACACCCTGTCGGGTTACTCAGGGTGAAAATGCCATAGAACGCAGATGCCACAGATCAAGCGGATTTCCACAGATTTTCTTGAAAATATCTTAAAATCTGCGCAAATCTCTGTAATCCGTGTTAATCCGCGTTCTATTCTG
>CAYPNZ010000056.1:1434-10329 GCA_964411845.1 uncultured Anaerolineaceae bacterium | reverse complement strand
AATTTGTCATTGCGAGTGCAGCGAAGCAATCGCCGTTTGAAGCAACGGGGATTGCTTCAAACCTAACGGGTTTCGCCATGACGGGCTGAAAGTTACGTTTCGGTTATCCAAACAGACTCTTTGAGACCATTTCAACCACCGGTGCGGGAATTATCCCAATGAGCACCACGGCAATACCGGCAGCCGCCAGCGCAATTCGGGTTGCCGGTTGCACCGAACTTTCCGGCGCGCCGGCTTCCGCCGGTTTCATATACATTTGTACCACAACACCCAAATAGTAGAAGGCGGCAATACCGCTATTGATAACCGCCACCACTGCCAGCCATGTCAAATCGGCGTTGACCGCGGCGCGGAAGAGATAAAATTTTCCCCAAAAACCGGCTAGCGGCGGGAAGCCCGTCAGCGAAAAGAGGAAAATCGCCATCACCGCAGCAAGCCACGGTTTGCGCGTTGCCAGCCCGGCGTATTCCGTCAGTTTGGTGCCGACTGCGTTTTTCTGTTCCAGCACGCCGACCACGGCAAATGCACCGATATTCATAAAAGCATACACCAGCAGGTAAAACAGCACCGAACTGACCCCTTCCGCCGTTCCGGCTGCCACCCCGACCAACAAATATCCGGCGTGAGCGATGCTGGAATATGCCAACATCCGTTTTACGTCTTTTTGCGCCAGCGCCGCTACGTTACCCAACGTCATCGTCAACACGGCAAGTATGGCGATAATCAGTTGCCAATCGGCTGTGGAAGCGGGGAACGATACCATCAGCAGGCGCATTAACGTGGCAAAACCGGCGGCTTTTGCACCAACAGACATAAATGTGGTTACTGCGGTGGGCGCGCCGTGATATACATCGGGTGTCCACCATTGAAAAGGTACGGCAGCCACTTTAAAGGCGAACCCAACCAGCATCAACCCCAAACCGAGCATCGCCATGGGCGCAACGGTTCCCGCCGAAAGCACGCCGGCAATTTCGGTAAAATTGGTGCTGCCCGTTGCCCCATACGTTAACGCCATACCGTACAGCAAAAACGCCGAAGCAAACGCCCCCATCAAAAAGTATTTCATACCCGCTTCACCGGACGGACGCGAATGACGGTTAAGCGCAGACATAATATACAGGGCGATGGACATCGTTTCCAGCCCGATAAACACCACCATCAAATCGGTTGACATCCCCATAACCATCATACCGCTGGTGGCAAAGAGCAACATGGCGTAATATTCGCCTTTTTGCAAGCCGACACGCCCCAAATAGCCCATTGCCACCAAAATGGAAAGTGCCGCCGTGCTCAAGAAAATCAAATTAAAAAAGTTGGCATACCCATCGGAAATTGCCACATTTTGAAACGCGGGGTTGAAACCGGCAATGCCCTGCTGCATATTGCCCACCCCGGCAGCCAATATCACCCCAATGAGGCTTAGCCACCCCAACGATTTTTTGTCGGCGATGAACAAATCGAGCACCACCACCAGCAAACCGGTGCCGATGACAATGAATAGCGGTAATAATGCGGCAAAATTCAACGAAGGAATTTCAATTGCAGTCATAGTTCTGTACCATCAATGATTTTTCGGGTGAAACTACTTTCACTACTGATTGACCACCTGTGCAGTTTGGGCGGTTGTGTTGACCAATGTTTCCACGGCGGGATTAACTTTGTCGAATACCAAATTCGGGAACACCCCCAACACGAAGAAGAAAACGGTCAGCACCAACGCGGCGACAACTTCGCGCGAGTTCATATCGGTTAGATTTTCATTCGCCGGGTTGAACGGACCGAACATCACCCGACGCACGGCGGTCAGCAGATACCACGCCGCCAGCACAATACCGAAGGTGGCAAAGGCGGCAAACAGCCGGTTATGCACAAATGTCCCCAGCAGAATGGTAAATTCGCCGACGAAACCGTTTAAGCCCGGCAGACCCACGCTGGAGAAAACCGCAATCAGGAAAAACGCGCCGAAAATCGGCACTTTGGCGAAAATCCCGCCGTAATCTTTCATCAAGCGTGTGTGGCGACGTTCATACAACACTCCGATGAGCATAAAGAGTGCGCCGGTGCTCAACCCGTGGTTGACCATTTGCAGCACCGCGCCGCTGGTTCCCTGAAATCCGCCGCTGAAAATTCCCAGCATGATGAAGCCCATGTGCGCCACCGAAGAATACGCCACCAAACTCTTCACGTCTTCCTGCACCAACGCCACCAAAGCGGCATACAAAATACCCACAATCGCCAGCACGGAAAGAAGCGGCGCCCAATACGCCATCCCCGCGGGGAAAAGCGGGTTGGCAAAGCGCAAATAGCCATACGTGCCCATTTTCAGCAAAACGCCCGCCAGCAGTACCGAACCGGCAGTGGGCGCTTGCACGTGTGCCGCCGGCAGCCACGTGTGCAGTGGGAAAAGGGGCACTTTAATGGCGAAAGCCAGCGCAAAGGCAAAGAAAAGCCAAATTTGCGTGCCTGCCGGCAACGCCGTCGAGGTGAGCAGGGTTGGTAAATCACTGGTTCCCGCGTGCAGATAAACCACAATGGTGGCAACCAGCATCAGCGTGCTGCCGACAAACGTGTACAGCATAAATTTCACGGCGGCATATACCCGGCGGTCGCCCCCCCAAATGCCGATGAGCAGTGCCATCGGGATGAGACTGGCTTCCCAAAAGGCGTAAAACAGGAACAAATCGAGCGAGACAAACACGCCAATCATCGCCGTTTCCATCAACAGCATCATCACCATATACGCTTTTACCTGTTTGGTAATTGCCGTCCACGAGCTGAGCACGGCAATGGTAGAAAGCAGTGTGGTCAACAACACAATAAACAGGCTGATGCCGTCAATGCCGACGTGATAGTTGATGCCCAAAGCGGGTATCCACGGGATATTTTCCTCGAATTGGAAACCCGCGCCCGGGATGAACGCAAAATAAAGGGGCAGCGACATCACCAAAACTATCAGGGTGGTGACCAGTGTGGCGGTTTTAATTGCCTTTTCATTCACGTCGGGGATGAGCAACAGCACCAAAGCCCCCAACAACGGCACAACCAACATTGCAGAAATTAACGGAAACCCAAGTTGATTCATAATGGTTACAACCTTATCAATTGCAGTTTTTCAAATGCTTGCACATTCACAAATTACCGCAAGAAGAAATACGCGCCGATAACAATTGCGCCCACAAATATCGAAACGACATAATTCCGCACATAGCCGGTTTGCCAGCGAGCCACAATTTGCCCCAGCCAGCCAACCGTTTTGGCAGAACCATCTACCAGCACGGCATCAATTACACCCATATCAACCACTTTGGCGAAGAATTTACCCAATCCCCGCGCCGGGTTGACAAACAATGCGTCGTAAATTTCATCCACATAATATTTGTGAACCAGTAAATCATACGCCCAACCCGCCGATTGCGCCGTGCGTTCGGCAATTTGCGGGTTGCGCAAATACACCCACATTGCCGCGGCGATGCCCAAGATAACCAACGTGCTGGACAGCGTCATCAGCCCTACCTCTGTACCGAGCGCCAAATGTGCGGCTTCGGCGGGCACAAAACGGTGCATCGTTTCAAAAACGGGTTCCAGCCAGCCTTCCAGCCAGTTTGGCACACCGAAAGCGGCGGGCAGCCCCATCAACCCGCCCAACACCGACAGTATCGCCAAAATGATGAGCGGGGTGGTCATAATGGATGATTCGTGATGAAGGTGTTCCGCCACTTCCGCATCTTTCGGTTCGCCGTGGAAAGTCATAAAAATAGCACGGAAGGTGTAAAAGGCGGTCAACAGAGCGGTAAACACGCCGATGGCATACAGCCAGATATTCGCTTCAAACGTTTTTGCCAAAATTTCATCTTTGGAAAAGAAGCCTGCCGTCAGCGGAAAACCCGCCAGCGCCAGCCCGCCGATGACAAACGTCCAATAGGTGACGGGCAGTTTATTTTTCAACCCGCCCAGCCGCCGCATATCAATCACATCGTTGGCGGCGTGCATCACCGAGCCGGCAGCCATAAAGAGCAGGGCTTTAAAGAAGGCATGGGTTGCCAAGTGGAAAATCCCGCTAGCATACGCCCCCACCCCGACAGCCATAACCATATACCCCAATTGCGAAATGGTGGAATATGCCAGCACCCGTTTCAGGTCGAATTGCACCAGTGCGATAGTTGCCGCATACAGCGCCGTCACCCCGCCGATAACCGCCACCACCATTGAAGTTTGCGGCGCGAGCGCATACAGCACATTACTGCGCGCCACCATGTACACCCCGGCAGTCACCATCGTTGCCGCATGGATGAGTGCCGAAACCGGTGTGGGACCTTCCATCGCATCGGGCAGCCACACATACAGCGGCAATTGCGCGCTTTTACCAATGGCACCGATGAACAGCAGCGCGGTGATGGCGGTAATTACGCCGGTGGAAACCGTACCGGCGGCTTCAAACACGCCGCTATATTGCAGCGTACCGAAGGTTGTCCAAATGAGGAATACCCCCAGCGCAAAACCGAAGTCGCCCACGCGGTTGACGATAAACGCTTTTTTGCCCGCGTCCGCCGCCGAATCTTTGAAAAACCAAAACCCGATGAGCAGATAACTGCACGCGCCCACCAATTCCCAGCCGACATACAGCCCGAGATAGTTGTCGGACAGCACCAAAATGAGCATACTGGCGACAAACAAATTCAAGTACGTGAAAAACCGCGAAACACCGTCATCGCCGTGCATATAGCCGATGGCATAAATGTGGATGAGCAACCCCACGCCGGTAACCACCAGCGTCATAATCATTGACAGCGGGTCAACCAGCAAACTGAAATGTACATCAAAATCACCGATGGTTATCCAGCGCCACAGGTCAACCGTTTGCTGATGGTCGGGCAGGTTGGGCACTTGCAAAAAAGTCAGTGCGCCGACAATAAACGACAGCGCTACCATGCTCACCGCCAACCAGCCGTTGGTTTTTTCGCCGAGTTTTTTGCCGAAAACTCCGTTGATGAAAACCCCAATTAGGGGGAACGCAATTGCCAGCCAGATTAGATTGGTCATAATTGCTCCAATTAGCCTTTTAGCGAATCAAAATCGTCTATATTCACCGACTGAGTTTGGCGATAGAGTTCCACCAAAATCGCCAAGCCCACCGCCGCTTCTACTGCGGCGACGGGCATAATCATAAACACAAAAACTTGTCCGGTCATAGAACCCAACTCGTGGGAAAATGCGACAAACGTCAGGTTCACCGCGTTCATCATCAACTCCACACACATTAAAATGACCAGTGTGTTTCGCCGAAGCATCACGCCGCCCGCACCGATGGCGAACAGAATTGCCGCTAACAGTAAATACCATGCTGTCGGAATCATTTTACTCGCCCCTCTCTCGATGTTGCACAAACCGCCAACTGCCCAGCATCACCACGCCAACAATACCGACTAGCAACAGCACCGATGCCAATTCAAACGGCAACAGATATTGGGTAAAGAGCGATTGCCCCACCAACTCGGCGCTGCCCTGCCGGGCGATGATGGCATCGGTTGCCGTGCCCGTAAGCGGTTGGGTGCTGTAAAGCCAATCGTACACCGCCGTGCCGCTGACGGTCAGGAAAATTAACGCCAGCAACACCATTACCCCGTTGCGCACGGTCAGCCATTGCGGAATTACCTCGCCGAGTTCTGCGCCCAAAAGCATCACCACAAACAAAATGAGCACCACAATCGCCCCGGCATATACCATTATTTGCGCCACGGCGATAAATTGCGCGTTGAGCAATACATACAACCCGGCAATCATGGTCATACTCAACAGCAGAAACAATGCGCTATGGACGGCATTTTTGTTAAACACCATTGCCAGCGCGCCGACAACTGCCAATCCGCCAAAGATAAAGAAAAGAATTGCTTCCATGGGTCAATACCAACTGTTACTTTTGTTTTTTAACGCTTAATTTTCGGGGATTGCGAAAATCGCATTCCCTCCCTCTATTTGGTCACGCGCCAAGTTTCTTGCGGCACAAAAACTTCATCGTCCCGAATTTGGATATATTTCGGTTCGTGCGGTTCCAGCAATCGTTCTTGCGTGTAAATGGCATCCCAGCGGTCATATTCCGCCAGCGCGAAATCATGTTCCAGCACGATGGCGCCGGTGGGGCAGGCTTGGGCGCAATATCCGCAGAAAATACAGCGCAGCATGTTAATTTCATACACTTCCGCGTATCTTTCGCCGGGCGACCGCCGATTTTCTTCCGTGTTCTCTGCGGCTTCTACCCGAATGCACTGTGTGGGACATGCTGCCGCACACAAAGCACAGCCGATACATTTTTCCAGCCCGTTATCGTGGCGTTTTAAAACGTGCCGCCCCCGAAAGCGGGGATACACCAGCACCGGTTCATCGGGAAACTGATTGGTCACCGGTTTTTTGAACAGGTATTTCAGCGTGACGCCCATCGCCCGCAGAATTTGATAACTGCCACCAAAGATTTTGTTAATCATATTTTTGCACCATCCAAACCGGTATTTCGCTTATAGTGCTATTACAATCGCTGTAACCACAAGGTTTAACAGCGCCAAAGGCATTAAAAATTTCCAGCAAAAACGCATCAATTGGTCATATCGCACGCGGGGAACGGCGGTACGCACCCAAATGACCATAAAAATCATAACGGCAATTTTTATCAGGAAATACAGCAAGCCCAATAGCGGTATACTGTCTGCCCCGGGACCGCTCCAGCCACCCAAAAACAAAATTGAGGTGAGGGCGCTGAATGTAATGACATGGATATATTCGCCCATAAAAAATGCCGCAAAACGGATACCGCCATATTCGGTGATATACCCCGAAACCAGTTCGTTTTCGGTTTCGGGCAGGTCGAAGGGGGAACGATTCGATTCCGCCAGCCCGGCAATAAAGAAGATGATGAACGCAATGGGCTGCAACACAATCAGCCAAGCATGGTCAACCTGAAACTGAATGATTTTGGTCATACTCATGGTGCCGGTGACCAAAATGACCGCAACCAGCGTGAGTCCCAGCGGTAATTCATAACTGACCAATTGAGCGCTGGCACGCAACGCCCCCAACAGCGAATATTTGTTATCTGACGACCACCCCGCCAGCACAACCGCATACGCGCCGATGCTGGTAACCGCCGCCACAAATAGTAAGCCCACATTTACATCGGCAATAAAGGGCGACACGGTATACCCCGCCACGGCAAAGCCGCGGCTGGCAAACGGAAAGACCGCCCACGAGATGACCGCGGTTGAAATTGCCAACAGCGGCGCCAGCAAATACACCCATTTATCGGCATGGGTGGGCATCAACTCTTCTTTGAACATCATCTTCAATGCGTCTGCCAACGGTTGCAACAGCCCGAAAGGACCGGCACGGTTGGGACCGAACCGCATGGTAAACCGCGCCACCAATTTTCGTTCCACATAACTTAAATAGGCAAATCCGGTGAGCAGTATCACCACCAAAACTGTGCTATAGACCAACGGAATTAACAGGGATTGAATCCAGTCCATCAGGCAAGCTCCGAAACGGGTACTTTGGCAATTTCAACCGACACGAGCCGCTTGCTGCCAAGTAGTTTTTCTGCGGGAAAACCGCTCAAATTGCGGGGAACCAGTACCACGCCGGCGGGTACCAGCCCGTTTAATTGCACCGGTACGGTTACCGACACGCCCGGCACTGCCAGCGAGACCGTATCGCCATTGGCAATTTCCAGCCGTTTTGCGTCTTTTCTTGATATGACGACATGCGGCTGCCGGATATGCGCCGCCACCACTTCGGCTTGGGCGATGAGTGTGCCGCCGTCGTACAGCACACGCGGGGCAACCAGCAGCATCCCTTCCGGCACATCCACCACCGGTTCGACAAATGCCACCGCCAATTTTGCGTCTTCGGCTTCTGCCAGCGAATGCCATTGCAACCCTTCGCGCACATCGGCGGTAAAACTGGTGCCGCTATAAATGTAATGCGACATTTTTCGTTCCAGTGAAATGGGTTTCACCAGATTTTCAAAATTCATATCGGCATACAACGACACTTCTTGCGTTATTTCCGCCATCACCCCGTCTGCCGAGGCGTAATCCCATGCCATACCGAGTTTTCCGGCAACAGCGGTGAAGATGAGCCAATCTGCCCACGCCAGCGGCGGTGCGGAAACAGCGTTATCGAAGGCTTGCACCCAGCGTTCCACACTGGTAAAGGTTCCGTCGCGTTCTGCCGTGCCGCGGGCGGGCAAAACCACATCCGCCAGTTTGGCGGTTTCGGTCAGGAACAGGTCTTGCACCACCACAAAATCGGCGGCTTCAATGGCGGCGCGGTAGCGGTCTGATTCGGCGGCGGGGTCTGCCCCGGCGATATACAGCACGGGCAGCGGTCCATCCGGCGAAAGCATTTCGCGTGCGGAAAGCCCCGGTTCACCCTCCACCGGCTGGTAACCCGGCAATCGGTGCGGCACAATACCCAAATCTGCCGCGCCACGGCTGTTGGCATGCGGCAGAACGGCAATAACGCCGTTGTTGGCGGTGCCCGCGTGCCCGGTCAGCAATACCAGCGCGCGGATGGCGGCTTGCAGGCTGGCATCGCCGCCCGATTCCAACCCGTACAGCACCAAGCCGTTTTCGGCTTTGGCGAAAGTGCGGGCGGCTTGCCGCAGGTCGTCTTCCGCCACCCCGCACAACTCGGCGGCGCGAGCGGGGGTAAAGGTTTTCATCGCTTCGATGAGCGCTTCAAACCCGTCCACATGCGCCGCAAGATAGTCTTTATTTTCCAGCCCTTCATCAATCACGGCGGCGACCATACCCCACGCAAAGGCGGCTTCCGTGCCGTAACGATAGCGCAGCGTGCTTTCGGCAACGCTGTCGAGTTTCGTCCAGCGCCCGCCGGCATTGATGAGAT
>CAYPNZ010000056.1:0-1424 GCA_964411845.1 uncultured Anaerolineaceae bacterium | reverse complement strand
GCCGTGTCTTGCCGAGCCGCGCACACGCAGGTACAGAATGGGCGATTCTTCGTCCAAATCGGCGCCAATGACCAAAATTGCTGATTCGCTTTTCAGCCGACCGATGTCGGTACCGACCCCCGCGCCGACTTCGTGCGCCAGTGTGTCGTCAAAGGCGGTATTCAGCCCGATGCGATGGTCAATATTGTTACTGCCCAGCACCTGCCGGAAGAGTTTCTGGAAAAGGTACAAATCTTCATTGGAAAGATGCGCGCCGGCAATGCCGCCCGTTTTTTCTTTTGACAGTTGAAGTTTGCGCGCCACCAGCGACAGGGCTTCATCCCAACTGGCTTCTACAAATTCGCCGTTCTTTTTGATGAGCGGCGCAGAAAGTCGGTGCGGACTGCTGTTAAAGTGATGCCCGAAACGCCCTTTATCGCACAGCCAAATTTCGTTGACGGCTTCATTTTGGCGGGGCATCACCCGTTTGATGGTATCGAAACGAGTGTTGAGCACGGTATTACAGCCGGCGCCGCACAAATTGCAGATGCCGGGCACGCTTTCCATTTCCCACGAGCGTGCGGCAAAGCGGAAATCTTTGGTGGTCAGCGCGCCAACGGGACAGATGTCGGTGGTATTGCCGGAATATTTGCTGTCGAATTGCGGTTTTGAATAACTGACAATCCGCGAATCGCGCCCGCGGTTATCAATTGCCAGCACATGGTCGCCGGCAATTTCATCTTCAAACCGCACACAACGCGCGCACAGAATGCAGCGTTCGGTATCGAGGAAAATCAAATCGCCCAACGGTTCTTTTTTGGGACTGTGATGTTTGTCTTCCAAATGGAAGTGCGATATGCCGGGACCGTAAGCGTAAGTAAGGTCTTGCAGCGAACATTCGCCCCCTTTGTCGCACACCGGGCAATCGAGCGGGTGGCTGGTGAGCAGAAATTCCAGAATACCGCGCCGGTCGGCGATAGATTCTTCGCTTTGGGTGACCACCACCATACCCGGTGAAACGGGGGTGGTGCAAGCGGTCATCGGTTTGGGGAAGAAACGAATAACCGGTTTGCCGTTGTCATCCACTTCAAATTCGCCGGTTTGACGGTTGCGCACGGGGGTGCCCACCGTAACCAAACACATGCGGCACATGCCCACCGGCTCTAATTTTGAGTGGTAACAAAAAACCGGAATTTCATTCCCCGCCTGTTTTGCGGCTTCTACAATAAGCGTTCCTTTGGGAACACTAACTTCTACACCGTCTATTGTGAGGGTTACCAAATCAGACATAATCTATTCCTAAAACGCATGACCCGTGTCATGCCGCGTTGTGGAATTTTCGGCGGCAGGCGATGCGCCGCCCGCCGCCATCGGTTTTTATGCAATGGTGACGCTGTCGTCCAGATAAACATCTTGAATGGCATTCAGGATTTTTACCCCTTCTG
>CAYPNZ010000055.1:8461-10350 GCA_964411845.1 uncultured Anaerolineaceae bacterium | reverse complement strand
CATTTTTATTCAATTCCGATGCGTCAATATCAATATGGATTTTTTTGGAGTTTGGAGAATAAGTTGCCAATTTGCCGGTTACGCGGTCATCAAAACGCATACCGAATGCCAACAGCAAATCGGCTTCTTGGATGGCATGGTTGGCGGCGGCTTCGCCGTGCATGCCCATCATTCCCAAATTCAGCGGATGGCTGGCGGGAATGCCGCCCAATCCCAGCAGGGTGCAGGCAATGGGTATACCGCCTTTTTCCGCCATTTTCAGCACTTCCTCGGTAGCGCCGGATTGCAAAACGCCGTGCCCCGCCAAAATAACGGGTTTTTTGGCGCTGTTAATCAGTGCCAACGCGCGGGTAACCTGTTCTTCGGTGGCGCGGTCGGCGGGATGATAGCCGGGCAGGTCAATCGGTTCTTCGGGGTAAACAAATTCGCAACTGTCGTTCTGCACATCTTTCGGAATATCAATCAGCACGGGACCGGGGCGTCCGGTGCGGGCGATATAAAAGGCTTCTTTGATGGTATATGCCAAATCGCGCACATCGGTGACCAAATAATTATGTTTGGTAACGGGCAGGGTTACGCCGGTCACGTCCGTTTCCTGAAAAGCGTCGCCGCCGATGGCGGATGTTGCCACCTGCCCGGTGATGCACACAATCGGCGAAGAGTCCATTTTGGCAGTGGCGATGCCGGTGACCATATTGGTTGCGCCGGGACCGGAGGTTGCCATTGCCACGCCGACTTTGCCCGTGGCGCGGGCGTAGCCGTCGGCGGCGTGGGTGGCGCCCTGTTCGTGACGGGTCAGCACGTGATGCAACCGGGGATAAAAGTTGAAGGCATCGTAAATGGGCAGGTTCGCCCCGCCGGGATACCCGAAAACCACTTCCACGCCTTCGCGGATGAGGCATTCCATTACAATTTCTGCGCCTGTTTTTACTTCTGCCATTTGAACCTCCAATAAAATTGCCCGACTTATTTTCATAAGCAGGGCATCGTTGCCGGTGATATTCACAAAAAAACGCCCCCCGCATTCGGGAGGCGTTTGCAAACCAAACTTACTTTCGGTGCTTTGTCTTAACTCTGACAAGCGCAAACGCCTCCTTGTGGCTAATAAGGAGGACGCTGCTAATAATAAGTACTAGTGTCAAAGCAAAAATTGTCGTCATTTGTGTGTCAGAACCTTCGCACTTGATGATGCGGGGATAATAGCACGATGCCCGAAAGCCGTCAAGCCCATTTTCGGGAAAATTGCCAAATTTGGCGGGCGAAAATTTGAGCGCACAAATCTTCGGGGGAAAAGTTGGGTACTCTGCACAAAAAAACATCGGCGGGGCGGCGGAACACGGCTGTTGCAAAGTCACTTGACAGATAACCTTCTGCAAGTGAAACCGTAGGGCACGCCGCGGCGTGCCCTACGGAAAAAATTACAGCCAACCGGCAGTCTTAAAACTTACTTTGCAACAGCCCTGGCGGCGGAAAATATCAGTTGAAGGCACAGGGATTTCTGGTATAATGAGCGTAATGTATAATCCCATTCACCGGAGGAAGATAATGACTTATTTTTGCGATATTGAAAATCGTGCAGGAAAAGAAATTGCGCCGGGCATTACCATCCGCACTTTCTGGGGAGACAATATGCTGGTGGCAGTGGTAAATTTGGATGCTAACACCCAACTACCCAACCACAGTCATCCCCACGAGCAAGCCGGCACGGTAATTTCCGGCGAAATGACGCTGACCATCGCCGGAGAAACGCGCCATTTGCAACCCGGCGACACCTACCTCATTCCCGGCGGGGTGGAACACAGCGCATACACCGGCAATTCGCCCGCGCGCGTTATAGATATTTTCAGCCCCGTGCGCGAAGAATATAAATATTAGACCGTTTGCAAAAG
>CAYPNZ010000055.1:0-8361 GCA_964411845.1 uncultured Anaerolineaceae bacterium | reverse complement strand
TCAGGTAATGCCGGTCAAATTTGTCATACAACCATATCAAAGACTATTTGACAAAATTATACTTTTATAATACTCTACCCTCAAAGTTACATCCGAATGAAATTGAAATACTTTTTGTGCCCTCAATGTTGCCACAATTATGTCGGTCACTTTTGCCACACAACAATTGTCCCACAGGAGATTGCATATGCAAAAACGCCGAACTTTCTCATTCCCGTTCGGGAAAGTTATTGACCTTTCTCTTCCTCTGGTGGCGGTTATCGGTGCGTTACTCATCGGCGCACTGATACTATTTCTACTCCATAAAAATCCGGTTGAAGCATACACGGCGATGTTTGCCGGTGCATTTACCACCAAAAACGGGTTGGCAGACACTTTGGTAAAAGCCACGCCGCTGCTGTTTGTCGGCTTGGGCATTGCCATTGCTTTCCGCGGCGGTGTCATCAACATTGGCGCAGAAGGACAATTGATTGCCGGGGCATTGTTCACCACGTGGCTGGGGTTAACCATTGGCGACAGTTTGCCCGGCTGGCTGGGCATTACCCTTTGTATTGCGGGTGGCACACTGATGGGCGGCATTTGGGGCGCGATTCCCGGTTATCTCAAAGCGAAGTTGAACGTCAACGAAATTCTCAGCACGGTAATGATGAACCAAATTGCCATTCAAATTGGTTTTTACCTGCTGCGCGGACCGATGATTGACCCCGCCGAAGTTGCCGCCGGCACGAATATTCCTCACTCGGCACGGCTGGCAAAATCTCTCGATTTACCCCGATTTACCGACATTGCCAAAGCGCTGGGCTTTACCCAATCTGCCAAAAAATTAGGCATGGAAGGTTTCGGCGCACAGTTGTACGGGCTTTTTGTGGAACCGACCCGGCTGCACATCGGGTTGCTCATTGCCATTGTGATGGCAATTTTGGTATACATTTTCCTGTGGCGCACCACCATCGGTTACCGCATTCGCGCGGTCGGGTTAAACCCGGCGGCATCTCGATATGCCGGTATTAACGTGGCACGATATGTGGTGCTGTCAATGGGGTTAAGCGGCGCATTTGCCGGTATGGCCGGCGCCATAGAAATTTTGGGTTTGCACCACCGTATGTTCGAGCCGCTGTCTGTTTCGGCAGGATACGGTTTTTCCGGCATTGTGGCGGCGCTGTTCGGTAAATTGCATCCGTTGGGGGCAATCCCGTCTTCCATTCTGTTCGGCGGGTTGCTCGTCGGCGGCGATAAAATGCAGCGAGCGGTACAAATTCCACAGGTTATGGTAACGGCGGTACTGGGGCTGGTGGTGCTTTTCGTCGTCGGTACCGATATTTGGTCGCGGCGGCGCGCCAGCCGGCGCATTGCCACCCACACCGATACAGAAGCGGAGGTGACCGCGTGAACGAAGGGTTAAGTTTTGCTGCAATTCTGGTCGGCATTATCCATTCCGGTATTCGGCTGGCAACACCGTATCTGTACGCCGCTATCGGCGAAACCTTCGCCCAGCGTTCCGGCGTGCTGAATTTGGGGGTGGAAGGCATTATGCTGATGGGCGCATACGCCGGGTTTTATGTGGTTTTCCAAACGGGAAATTTGCTGTTGGGTGTGCTGGCGGCGGCAGCAGTCGGCGGGGTGCTGGGGCTGGCAATGGCATTCATCAGCATCACTCTGCAAGCCGAACAGGGCATCAGCGGTATCGGTCTGTTTATGTTCGGGTTGGGTGCATCGAGCCTGCTCTTCAAAACCACGCTGGGCACAGTCGAAGGCGTTTCCGGGTTCCCCGAATTGAACGGCTGTCTGCCCGGCGGCAATTTTTGTATGAGCGATATTCCGGTGGTGGGACCCATCTTTTTCGGGCACAGCGTGATGGTTTACGGCGCATTTTTGCTGGTTCCGCTGGCATGGTGGGTCATCAACAAAACCACATGGGGGTTGAGCATTCGCTCGGTGGGACAAAATCCGCAAGCCGCCGACACGCTGGGCATCAGTGTGGCGCGGGTGCGCTATATGACGGTAACGCTGGGCGGGGTGCTGGCGGGCATCGCCGGGGCATCGCTCTCCATTTCACTGCTCAACATCTTTCAGGAAAATATGACCAACGGTATGGGGTTCATCGCCGTGGCACTGGTCTATTTCGGCAGTTGGACGCCGTTCGGCGTGCTGGCGGGCGCGCTGCTTTTCAGTTTGATTAACGCTCTGCAATTGTGGGTACAGGTGCTGGGGCTGAATATCCCTTCGGATGTGGCAGTGATGCTGCCTTACCTGCTGACCATCATTGTGCTGGCTGTGCCGTTCAAACGGTCGTTGCAACCTGCCGCGCTGACCAAACCGTTTGAGCGCGGAGAAAATTAAAACCGCAAGTTACATGTAAAAATAACATGGTCAATTTAAAAATTTTCACCCAAAAGGAGAAGAAGATGCACAAAAAATTTGGTTTACTGTTCGTTGTTCTGCTGGCGCTGGTGTTGGGCGCAGCGCAGTGTCAAAGCACACCTGCCCCCACCGAGGCTCCCAAAGAGCCGACAAAAGCCGCACCCGCCGCGCAACCGAAAGCGACAGAAGCACCAACTGCCGCGCCCACCGAAGCCCCCGCCGCCGCACCCACCGAGGCGCCGGCAAAACCCGCCGAAAAATTCCGGGTAGCGTTGGTGCTGCCCAGCCCCATCACCGATATGGCATGGGGAGAATCAATCTACGATTCACTGGTACGCTTGCAAAAAGAACTCGGCGGTGAAGACGCAATGGAAATTGCCTATTCCGAGGGTATGTTCAACGTTACCGATGCCGCCGCCGCCATCCGCGATTATGCCGCTGACGGATACGATTTGGTCATTGCCCACGGCACCCAATACGGCACATCGCTGTTTGAAATTGCCCCCGACTTCCCCGACACCAGTTTCGCGTGGGGAACCGCCACCGACACCGGCGCCGACCAAGGTATCACCAACGTTTTTGCCTACGAAGCCCGCGCCGAACAGGGCGGCTTTGTCAATGGCGTGCTCGCCGCCAAACTCACCAAATCGAACGTACTCGGCGTGGTTGGTCCGGTAGAAGCCGGCGACGCCAAACTGTACATTGACGGCTTTGTGGCAGGCGCAAAATACGCCAACCCCGACATCACCGTCAACGTTTCATACACCGGCTCATTCGGCGACACCTCGCTTGCCGCCGAAGCCGCCAACACCCACATTCAAGCCGGCGCCGACGTGCTCACCGGCTCGGCACAACAGGTGGTCGGTGCCATTGGCGTGGCGAAAGAAAAAGGCGTTTTGTGGATGGGCACGCAAGCCGACCAAAGCCCGCTCGCGCCCGACATCGTCGTTGCCACCCAATATTACGACTGGACACCCGTGCTGCGCGACATGATGGAAAAACACAATGCCGGCACCATGGGCGGCGAAGTTTACTCGCTCACGCTGGCAAACGGTGGTTTGCAAATGCGGTTTGCCGACAGCCTGCCCGCCGATGCCGTCGCCGCGGCAAAACAAGCCGAGCAAGATATTATTGACGGCAAAATTGACCCGCTCAACCCCGGCGAAATGATGGAATCCGGCGAAAGCACCGCACCCGCAATGGCAGAAGAACTCGATTACAACTTTGAACCGGTGCGCGTGGCGTTGGTGCTGCCCAGCACCGTCACCGATTTGGCATGGAGCCAATCCATTTACGACTCGCTGAAACAAATTCAAGACAAAGTGGGCGAAGATAAACTGGAAATTGCCTACACCGAAAATATGTACAACGTCACCGATGCCGCCGCCGCCATCCGCGATTACGCCGACAGCGGCTACAATCTGGTCATCGCCCACGGCGCACAGTACGGCACATCGCTGTTTGAAATTGCCCCCGATTACCCCGACACCAGTTTCGCATGGGGAACCACCACCAACACCGGCGCCGACGAAGGCGTAACCAATGTCTTCGCCTACGAACCCCGCGCCGAACAGGGCGGATACGTTAGCGGTGTGCTCGCCGCCCACCTCACCAAATCGGGCATCATCGGCGTCATCGGTCCGATTAACGCCGGCGACGCCAAATTGCACATTGACGGCTTTTTAGCCGGCGTAAAAGCCGTTGACCCCAACATTCAGGTTAACGTATCGTTCACCGGCTCGTTCGGCGACACCTCGCTTGCCGCCGAAGCCGCCAACACCCACATTCAAGCCGGCGCCGACGTGCTCACCGGCTCGGCGCAGCAAGTGGTCGGCGCCATTGGGGTGGCAAAAGAAAAAGGCATCCCGTGGCTCGGCATTCAGGCAGACCAAAGCCCACTCGCCCCGGACACCGTCGTCGCCACCGACCTGTACGACTGGCGCGCCACCATCATCCAAATGATAAAACTGAACCAAGCCGGTGAACCGGGCAACAAAGTCTTGCAACTGACACTGGCAAATGGCGGGCAAAAAATGATTTACGCCGACAGCCTGCCCGCCGATGCCGTCGCCGCGGCAAAACAAGCCGAACAAGATATTATTGACGGCAAAATCACCATCCCAATCGAATAAGTTTCAATCCGTACAGGGGCACGATGATACATCGTGCCCCTACTTGCCCAACGACCGCTGTAATCTAAATTGGACAAACCTATGACCGAGAAAAAACTACTGCCATCGGGACTTCCCCGCATTGAATCGCTGGAAATGCGCGGCATCACCAAACGCTTCCCCGGTGTGCTGGCAAATGACCACGTTGATTTTGAAGTGAAAGCGGGCGAAATACACGCCCTGCTCGGCGAAAACGGCGCGGGCAAAAGCACACTGATGAAAATTTTATACGGGTTGTACCAGCCGGAAGAAGGTGAAATTTACCTCAACGGCGAGCGCATTCAAATCAACTCTCCCACCGATTCCATCAATTACGGTATCGGGATGATTCACCAACATTTTATGCTGGTAGACAACCTCACCGTCACCGAGAATGTGGCATTGGGGTTAAAATCATCCCGCGAACCGCTGCTCGACCTTGACCGCGTGCGCGCCCGCATTTTAGAATTAACCGACAAATACGGGCTGGAAGTAGACCCCGACGCCGTCATTTCCGATTTGGCGGTCGGGCAGCAGCAGCGCGTGGAAATTGTCAAAGCGCTGTATCGCGGAGCAGCCCTGCTGGTGCTCGACGAGCCGACAGCGGTACTCACCCCGCAAGAGGTAGAAGACCTGTTCGTCATTTTCAAACAAATGGCAGCCGAAGGGCACGCCCTGATTTTCATCTCGCACAAATTGCACGAAATCATTGACCACACCGACCGGGTAACCGTGCTGCGTGACGGAAAAGTCATCGGCACCCGCCCCACCGCCGGCGCCACCAAAAAAGATTTGGCGACAATGATGGTCGGGCGTCCCGTATCGTTAGAGCGCGTTCGTCCACCGGTGGAAGTGGGAGAAGTACGGTTGAAATTGGATAATGTTTCCGCCACAGATGCCAAACACGGACACCGCGTGCTGAAAAACGTCAGTTTTGAAGTGCGCAGCGGCGAAATTGTCGGCGTGGCAGGCGTTTCGGGCAACGGACAGCGGCAATTGGCGGAAGTCATCGCCGGGTTATGGCACGTTGATTCGGGACGAGTGTCCATCGAAGGGCAGGATGTCACCAACCTGCCGCCGTCGAAAATGATTGATGCCGGGTTGTCATACATCCCCGAAGAACGTATGCACGATGGCGCCATCAAAGATTTCACCGTCGCCGAAAACCTCATCTTGCAAGACCACATTCGCCCGCCGTTCAGCAAAGGCATCTTTTTGGACTTTAAATACATTTCCGGGCACGCCCGTCAAATGATTGCCAACTTCAATGTCAAAACTCCCAGCCAAGAAACACTCATCAAAAATCTGTCGGGCGGCAATATCCAAAAACTCATTCTGGCGCGTGAATTAAGCCGCAAACCGCGGGTACTCATTGCCGCCCAACCGACGCGCGGGGTGGACATCGGCGCGACGGAATACATTCACGACCAATTGTTGCAGCAACGTGCCGAGGGGCTGGCAACACTGCTCATCTCGGAAGATTTGGACGAGGTGCGCGCCCTTTCCGACCGTATTGTGGTTATGTTCGGCGGCGAAGTGATGGGCATTGTCAACAACGATGAAACCACCGTGGAAGAACTCGGTTTGATGATGGCGGGCGAAAAACGCCTGCAACCCGAAACCGCATAACCTGCGCAAAACTCGTTTAAATGCCGCATCGAGCCAAATTCGATGCGGCATTTTTGGTATTCCCCCTTTTCCCCGCTACAATTTCTATAATTCTCCAACGACGGAAAAAGTGAACAGGCGGTGAAACGATGAGTTTTTTAAATGCACGGAATATTCTCTCCGCGCTGATTGTCACGGTAACACTCATCTTCGGTACATTTTCAACGGCAGCGGCGCAATCTCCCGGGTTGAGCATCGGGTTGGAATTGGTGAGCGGCGGGTTCAGTAACCCGGTGCACATTACCAATGCCGGTGACGGTTCCGGGCGGCTATTTGTGGTGGAGCAAGGTGGCAGAATCCGTATTTTTCAAAATGGCAGTATTCTTTCCCCACCCTTTCTCGATATTGACCCGCTGGTACTCAGCGGCGGCGAGCGCGGATTGCTCAGCGTGGCATTCCATCCGAATTATGCCGCCAACGGTTATTTTTACGTGAATTACACCAACAACAGCGGCGATACCGTCATCGCCCGCTATTCGGTTTCGGCGACAAACCCCAATATTGCCGACCCCGCCAGCGCGCAAATTCTGCTGACGATTGACCAGCCGTACAGCAATCACAACGGCGGACAACTCGCCTTCGGTCCCGACGGCTACCTGTATGTCGGTATGGGTGACGGCGGCAGCGGCGGCGACCCCGACAAAAACGGGCAAGACCCCACCACCCTGCTCGGGGCAATTTTGCGCCTTGATGTGGATAACCCCGTTGCCGGACAAAACTACGGTATCCCCCCCGACAATCCTTTTGTGGGGCAATCGGGCGCGGATGAAATTTGGGCAATCGGCGTGCGCAATCCGTGGCGTTTCAGTTTCGACCGCGCCACCGGCGATTTGTATATCGGCGATGTGGGACAAAATCAATATGAGGAAATCAGTTTTCAAGCCGCCAACACTCCCGGCGGCGTAAATTTCGGCTGGCGGTGCAAAGAAGGTTTTCACGATTACGATACTTCCAGCCCGCCGTGCAACGATGCCGCCCACCGCGCCACCCTCACCGACCCCATCGCCGAATACGGGCACAATAGCGCCGGCGGGCAATCCGTCACCGGCGGTTTTGTTTATCGCGGTACACTGTTTCCCAATATGGTCGGCTCGTATTTTTACGCCGATTATGTTTCGCGCAAAATTTGGCGCATTTACCCCGACGGCAACGGATTTTCCGCGCCCGAACATCTGCTGACCGCCGATTTCAATATCAGCAGTTTTGGCGAAGATGAAGCGGGCGAAATCTATTTGGCAGACCTCGGCGGGGCGATATACCATCTGGTGGATACCAGCGGTCCGCAACCCGATTTGAGCGGCTCGCAAAAAACCGCCAACACCGCCAATGCCAATATCGGCGAAACGGTAACATACACCATCCGCATTGAAAATAACGGCGGCACGGCAAACACACCGTTGCTGCTCACCGATACCGTTCCCGCAAATTTGGCGTATCAGCCGGGCAGTTTTGCCGCTACCGCCGGCACAGTCGACGATTCGCTTGCGCCGGAATTGCACTGGCAGGGCGATTTGAATTTCAGCGGCGGCATCACCCTGACATACACCGTGCAGGTATCCGCATCCGCCCAAAATTATCAAGCCGTCAACCAAGCGGTGCTGGTCAGCGCGGCAACCGAACCGCTGACGCTGAGTTATGCGCTGTTCATTTCGCGTCCGGTGCTGGCAACAACTCCCCGCGATTTCATTTTGCCCGGAACCCAGCCGAACACGCTGGCACATACCATTGCCAACCCGGAAACGTGCGATGCCTGCCACACCGAGCAAATTTACGAAACGTGGCGCGGCAGTATGATGAGCCAAGCCGCGCGCGACCCGGTTTTTTGGGCGGCGCTGGCAATTGCCAACAACGATGCTCCCAATTCCGGCGAATATTGTTTGCGCTGTCACACCCCAAAAGGTTGGGTGGAAGGACGCGCCCACCCCACCGATGGCTCGGCGTTGACCGGTGCCGACCTGAATTTCTCGCGCCTGAACGACGACCTGGTGATCGGCCTGGCCGGCAGCGGGGACCAACTGACCATCGGCCACTGGTTCGATGCCACGGGCAACTACCAGGTGGAGCGGCTGCGTTTCGGCGACGGCAGCGAGGCCGACCTCGCCGGGCTGGTGGCCAGCCAGGGCAGCCTGGCGGTGGCCGCCGACCTGTCTCTCGACGGTGATGCCGGAAACAACACGCTCCT